>JAEXNZ010000021.1 GCA_023439425.1 Pseudomonadota bacterium | reverse complement strand
CATCCACGCATCGCCGCACATCCACGCGGCAGCGGCCCCAAGCACCCCGACAGTTGCATCTGACAACATCCCCGCCAGCCCCACGCCGCGCCGGTTAAACTCAAACCATGCGCCCCGATTCCATCCTTACCCTCTCATGCCCGGACCGTACCGGGATCGTCTACCGCGTCTCCGGCCTGCTGTTCGAGCAGGGCTGCAACATCCTCGATGCCCAGCAGTTCGGCGACGATGAAAGCGGCCGCTTCTTCCTGCGCGTGCACTTCGACCGCGATGCGGCCCAGCCGATCGAAACCATCCAGGCCCGCATGGCCGGGCTGGCCGCGGACTTCCAGATGGACTGGCAACTGCACGACGCGCGTCGCAAGGCGCGCCTGCTGGTGCTGGTGAGCAAACAGGGCCACTGCCTGAACGACCTGCTGTTCCGGGCGCACAGCCGCCAGCTGCAGGTGGATATCGCCGCGGTCGCGTCAAACCATGAGGACTTCGGTCCGCTGGCGACCTCCTACGGCATCCCGTTCCACCATCTGCCGGTGAACGCGGACAACCGCGCCGTGCAGGAGCAGCAGATCATCGACCTGGTCGAGCGCGAGAACATCGACCTGGTGGTGCTGGCCCGCTACATGCAGATCCTCTCGCCGCGCCTGTGCGAAGCGCTGGCCGGCCGCGCGATCAACATCCATCACAGCTTCCTGCCCAGCTTCAAGGGCGCGCAGCCGTACCATCAGGCCCACGCACGCGGGGTCAAGATCATCGGCGCGACCGCGCACTATGTCACTTCCGACCTCGATGAAGGCCCGATCATCGAACAGGACGTCGCCCGGGTCGATCACGCCATGACGCCGCGCGATCTGGTGCGCCTCGGCAGCGACACCGAATCGCAGGTGCTGGCTCGCGCCGTGCGCCGTCACGTCGAGCATCGCATCATCCTCAACGGCCACCGCACCGTCGTGTTCCGGTAAGGTCCGGCACAACCCTTCCATTCCGGATCTGACGTGCTTCATCAGTACTGGGCTGAATTCCTCACCCTCGCCGTGGTTCACCTGCTCGCCGTCATTGCCCCCGGCCCCGATTTCGCGGTGGCCGTCCGGCAGACGGTGCGCTTCGGTCGTCGAACCGGCATCTACACCGCGCTGGGCATCGGCGCGGGCATGTCGGTGCATGTCATCTACACTCTGATCGGTGTCGCCGCACTGCTGAACGCCACGCCTTGGCTGATGAAGACGGCCCGTTGGATCGGTGCCGCCTACATCTTCTACCTGGGCATCCGGTTCCTGCTGAGCAAGCCGGGCAGCGACAGCAGTGCCGTCGAGGCGGGCGCTCCGGCGGCCGCGGCGCAGACGCCGGGACGGTCGTTCGCGATCGGGTTCATGACCAACGCGACCAACCCCAAGGCCACGCTGTTCTTCCTGGCCGCGTTCACCACGCTGGTGAGCGCGCAGACGCCGCTGGCGGTACAGGCGCTCTATGGCGTGTGGATGTGTCTGGTCAATGCCGCGTGGTTCGTGCTGGTCAGCGTGGCGCTGTCAGCGGCGGCGGTGCGGCAGCGGTTCCTGCGCGTGAGCCATTGGTTCGAGCGGCTGATGGGGGTGTTGCTGATCGGGTTTGCGATGCGTCTGGTGCTGGTTGCCTGACGTCGTTCCTCGCCTGCGGGTCACGACCAACGGTCGTGACCTACCGGGGCATTTCGTCCGAACGGACGTCGACCGGTAGGTATCGACCGTTGGTCGATACGGCACCATCAACGTACCTCAATCCCCGCCGCCAACAACGCATCGCGCGTAGCCGCATCGTTATCAGCACTCACCGCGCGGGTCAGCTCCCACAGATACCCCACCCGGAAGCCGGCAGTAACCGCATCCTGCGCCGTCCACAGCACGCAGTAATCCCGCGCCAGCCCGCATACATGCACCTCGGCAATGCCGCGCTCGCGCAGCCACCCGGCCAGGCCCGTTGCCGGACGGGTGCCGTCCGGACCGAAGTTCTCCTGGAACGCGCTGTAGGAATCCACCTGCCGGCGCGTGCCTTTGCGCAGGATCAGATCGGCCGCGTTCCAGTCCACGCCCGGATGCAGTTGCGCCCCGGGTGTGCCCTGTACACAGTGGTCCGGCCACAGCGTCTGCGGGTGACCATGCAGCGTGATCTGCTCGAACGGCGTACGCCCCGGGTGCTGGCTGGCGAATGAGGCATGGTCAGCTGGATGCCAGTCCTGGGTGGCCACCACGGTGTGATAGCGCCGCTGCGCCAGCAGCTCCGCGATGCCCGGCACGATGGCGTCGCCGTCCGCGCAGGCCAGTGCACCGCCCGGCATGAAGTCCGGCTGGAGATCGACCACGATCAGGGCGACATCAACGGGGAAGCGATTCATGGCAGCGGTCACGGGCGCGGGGGACCACAGTCTATCGCACGCCCCGACACGTCATTCGTTCGTGGTGCCATCGCCGTAATACAACACCCCGATCTCGATCTTCCCGCGCCCGGACGCCTGCCGGTGCAGGTTGGTATCCCGCAGCGAGTACACACACCCGCAGTACTCCTGCTGGTAGAACTGCTCGCGCTTGCTGATCTCCACCATGCGCGCCGCGCCACCGCCCTTGCGCCAGTTGTAGTCCCAGTACTGGATGCCAGGGTAGTGCGCGGCGGCACGATGCCCGCAGTCGTTGATCTGGTTCATGTCCTTCCAGCGCGAAATGCCCAGCGAGCTGCTGATCACCGGGAACCCATGCTCATGCGCATACAGGGCCGTGCGCACGAAGCGCATGTCAAAGCACATCGTGCAACGGATGCCGCGCTCGGGTTCGTTTTCCATGCCACGCGCCCGCGCGAACCACTCACGCGTGTCGTAGTCGGCGTCCACGAACGGCACATTGTGCTTCTCGGCAAAGCGGATGTTCTCTTCCTTGCGCAGCTGGTACTCCCGCGAAGGATGGATGTTGGGGTTGTAGAAGAAGATTGTGTAGTCGATCCCGGAAGCGGTGATCGCTTCCATCACTTCGCCCGAACACGGCGCGCAGCACGAATGCAGCAGCAGCTTGGTGTGGCCATCGGGCAGGGAAAGGGTAGGGCGTACAAAGTCGTTCATGGCAGTTCCAATGTGCCCAGCGCCGGCAACGGCGGCGCTGGGTACGGTCTACAACAGGGAAAGGTCAAGCCGCGTTGGCGTCGGCGTATTCGTCGCGGAGTTGCTGGGCAGCCGCCACCAGCGCTTCCAGCGCAGCGCGGGTTTCCGGCCAGGCACGGGTCTTCAGCCCGCAGTCCGGGTTCACCCAGATCTGCTCCGGCCGTAGTACTTCGGCGGCCTTGCGCAGCAAGGCCACCATCTCTTCCTTGTCAGGCACGCGCGGTGAGTGGATGTCATACACGCCCGGTCCGATCTCGTTCGGATACTGGAAGCGCACGAAGGCGTCCAGCAGCTCCATGCGCGAGCGCGAGGTCTCAATGGAAATCACATCCGCGTCCATCGCCGCCACCGAGTGGATGATGTCGTTGAACTCGGAGTAACACATGTGGGTGTGGATCTGGGTCGCATCACGCACACCGCTGGCGGTGATCCGGAACGCTTCTACCGCCCAGTCCAGATAGTCACGCCATTGCGCGCGGCGCAACGGCAGGCCCTCGCGGATGGCGGGCTCATCAATCTGGATGACCCCGATGCCCGCCGCCTCCAGGTCCAGCACTTCATCGCGCAGCGCCAGCGCGATCTGCCGGCAGGTATCCGCCCGGGCCTGGTCGTCGCGCACGAAGCTCCACTGCAGCACCGTCACCGGTCCGGTCAGCATGCCCTTCATCGGCCGCTCGGTCAGCGACTGCGCATATTGTGACCAGCGCACCGTCATCGGCCGTGGGCGGCTGACGTCGCCGAAGATCACCGGCGGCTTCACGCAGCGCGAGCCATAGCTCTGCACCCAGCCGTTCTTGGTGAAAGCAAAGCCCTCCAGCTGCTCGCCGAAGTACTCCACCATGTCATTGCGCTCGAACTCGCCGTGCACCAGCACATCCAGTCCGATCTGCTCCTGCGCGCGCACGCAGAATTCAGTATGGGTGGCCAGAAACGCGTCGTAGTCGGCGTCGGAGAGCCTGCCGGACTTGTTGCGGGCACGTGCTTCGCGCACCTCCAGCGTCTGCGGGAACGAGCCGATCGTGGTGGTGGGGAACAGCGGCAGGTTCAGCGCGGCGGCCTGGGCCAGGTGGCGCTGTGGGTACGGGCTATGCCGCTGCGAATCTGCGGCGGTGATCGCACCCAGGCGCTCGGCAACCACTGGGTTGTGCACCCGCGGCGAGCGGCGGCGCGCTTCCAGCCGTTCGCGGGCCGCCGCCAGCGGCCTCTCGGCCACGGCCGGGTTGTCGATGGCATTGGCCAGCAGGCGCAGTTCCTCCAGCTTCTGCTTCGAGAACGCCAGCCAGCCCCGCAGCTCGTTATCCAGCTTCGTTTCATGCGCCAGATCAACCGGGCTGTGCAGCAGCGAACACGAAGGGGCGAGCCACAGGTGGTCGCCACCGACGTGACCGTGCGCATAGCGCGCCAGCAACAAGGCGTTGTCCAGATGGGTGCGCCAGATGTTGCGGCCGTTGACCAGACAGGCAGACAGCACACGTCCGGCCGGCAGTGCCTTGATCACCGCATCCAGCTGCTCCGGCGCGCGCACCAGGTCCACATGCAGGCCGTCCACCGGTAGCGATGCCGCCAGTTCAAGATTGTCGTCAAGCGCACCAAAGTAGGTCGCCACCAGCAACTTCGGGCGGGTCGCCTGGGCCAGCACGTCATAGGCATGGACGAACGCCGCGCGTGTGGCATCGTCCAGGTCCTGCACCAGGACCGGTTCGTCCAACTGCACCCACGCAGCACCCGCCGCCTGCAACTGGCCCAGCAGTTCCACATACACCGGCAGCAGGGCGTCCAGCAGGTCCAGGGCCGGGCTGCCGTCGGTGGTCTTGGACAGCAGCAGGAACGTCACCGGGCCAATCAGCACCGGGCGCGTTTCAATGCCCAGGCCCTGCGCCTGCCGGTACTCGGCCAGCGGCTTGTTGCCACGCAGGGCAAAGCCCTGGCCGGCATGCAGTTCCGGCACCAGGTAGTGGTAATTGGTGTCGAACCACTTGGTCATCTCCAGCGCGTGCAGGTCATGCCCGTCGCGCTGCAGGCCGCGGGCCATCGCAAAGTAGCCGGCCAACGGATCAGCGTCGGCCAGGGCGCGGTAGCGGGCCGGAATGGCGTCGAACAGGAAGGCGGCATCCAGCACCTGGTCATACAGGCTGAAGTCATTGCTGGTGGGCACATCCACACCGGCGTCGTGCTGCAGTCGCCAGTGCGTGGCGCGCAGCGTCGCGGCGGTGTCCAGCAGCGACTGCGCGCTGCTCTGGCCCGACCAGAATGCTTCCAGCGCACGCTTCAGCTCGCGCTTGGCCCCGATGCGGGGGAAACCCAGATTGGTAACCGTGGTCATGAAAAATGTCCTCATTGCTTGGCGGCATTGAGGAACGAAGGAACCGTGCAGCGTCCACGCCCTTGCGGCCATGTGCGCTTCACCAGCGACCTTCGCCCCCGCGGGCGAACCGGAAGCCGTGAAGCGGACGCACGGGCACAACGCCACGCGTGCAGCATGGCGGCAGGCTCCGGCAACCTCCCCGCGGACGTTCCAGGTCGAAGCAGAAAGCGGTCGTGCTTTCTGGCCGGGGCCGGTATTCGGGCTGATGGACACAGGCGCACAGGCCCACCTAGTGCCCGCCGCTTCCCAGGCGCGAAGCCCAGTGCTGTGTGGCGGGGGTCGTTTCCATTCACCGCTGCGGGGCAGCTCCGGAATGAGCGCAGAGCGCTTTCACCGGATTCCCGTTTAATTTCATCCCTTCATCTGCATGAAGAGATAAACACCTTCGGCCCGCACAAGGTAGACCTCGGGCGGGCGAAGGTCAAGAACAGCTTGCGGGCTTAAACGCGGGAGTGATCAGCGCGGGTGCGGATCGTGGCAAACGCCTCGTCGATCCGCAGCTCGCCATTCTCCCAGACCGTGACCATCGCGTCTTCAGTGCCGATGGGCAGAGTGCCGTCAGTGACCGGCACCGTATTCAGCCGGCCATCCTCCACGTTGCGCACCAGCTGCAGCCTCCCGCGCTTGCTCTGCTTGCCGCTGTCGGTTACCGGATCCTTGTACACGTCGATCCATTCGCCGTTGACCCGCGCGGCCGAGCACTTCAGCGCGAACTTCTGGGTGTCGCGGTCCAGGCGCTGCAGCAGGGCACCGCCCATGCCGAAGGCGACGTTGTCGGCGGCGTAGCCGGCGTCGGTGATGCGCTGCAGGATCGCGCGGATCGTATCCGGGTTGATGCCGTCGCCCTGGATCACCCGCACATGGTTGAGCACGCGGTAGCCCTTGCCGTTCACCGTGTGGCCGAAGGCCTCGTCGAGCAGTACCAGGCTGTCGGCCACCACCTCCACCGGGTCGCCCGAGTCGGGGCGAATCACCAGCGTGGCCCCCGACGCGATCACTTCTTCGCGCAATGTAGTGCCCCAATGCTCGCGGATGGCGTGGTAGATGTCGTAGCTGTCCGACACCACCGCGACAATCGCGCCGGGCTTGCCGAACTGCTTCAGCATGTTGCGGTAGGCATCCACTTCACGCTCGCGGCCCCAGCTGGTGATGGTGCTGTGCTCGGCGGCCGGAATCGAATAGCCGGCCATCGGCTCGTGGTAGTGCGCGCGGGCCAGACACAGTGCCGATACCGTGTCGGTCCCGAGGAAGTTGACCAGATGCGCGGCTCCGCCCAGCGCCGCCGATTGCAGGCTCGACACGCCGCGTGCGCCAAAGTCGTGCAGCTTGAACGGCAGCTGCCCTTCCGGGTCGTCACTCGTGAGTTCCAGGAAACGGCGGATGGTCTGCTTGGCATGCCAGCTGATGGTGGCCACGGTCACCGGGTACCACACCCGCAGCAGCAGCGTTTCCAGATAGGACGGCACCCAGTACGCCTGCGGGTCGGTCGATTCGATGGTCATCAGCGCCTGGTGGGTGGGCACCACGCTGCCTTCGGGCACGGCGCGGATGCGTACCGGCAGATGCCCGCCCAGGCGGTCAACGATGTCGCGCCAGCCGGCTTCATTGAACGGCTCACCGTGCGCGCCGAACAGGTCGCGCGCCTCGTCGATGTCGGCGTGGGTGACCGGACGCGACAGCGCGTCTTTCAGAATCGACTGCAGGCCGAAGAACACGGTGCGGTCGTGCAGGCCGCCGCGCGATTCCACATAGAAGAACGTGGCGTCGGTGCCCGGCGGGTACTGCAGCCAGTGGCTGGCCTTGTAGCTGTCGGTATTGAGGAGAAGATTATCGAGGTAATGCATGACGGGAAGCTCCTTCGCGTCGAGTGGCACCGGCGGTCTATCCGCCGGTGATGGGACCGGGTCGGGCTCAGCCGCGACCCAGGAAGTACTCCAGAATGTGCAGGTGGTCTTCGTACAGCCGCGCACCCATGTCCAGCGCCTCGCTGACAGGGAACCAGCGCGCCTTGTCGGCATCGTCGCCACCGCGCACCGGTGGCAGTTCGCCGGCCGGGAACTCGAAGTGGAAGGCGTGGGTGATGGTGCGGCCACGCTGGCTGCGTTCGGGGTGGTCGAACACCTGCTGGCCCTTCAGCGAACCCTTCAGCACGGGAAGCGGCAGCTTCAGCCGGGTTTCCTCGCGCAGCTCGCGCAGGCAGCTGTCCAGCAAGGTCTGGTCCTGGCCGACGAAACCGCCCGGCAGCGCCCACAGGCCCTTGCCCGGTTCCGAGCGGCGGCGCACCAGCAGCACGTGGCCCGAGTGCACCACCACCGCATGGGGGGTGACGAAGGTGGGTGCATACGGCGCGTCTTTCCAGGCGGCCTTGTACTGTTCGATGAAGCGGTACTCGGCGACCAGCTGGTCGTAGGCCGGCGAGCTTTTGCGGAATGCCTCCAGCATGTCGTACACCGGGGCCGGCACATTGCCACGCAGCATCAGCAGGGCCCCGTGGAAGTCCACATCGCCGGCTTCAAACAGGTAGCGGCGCAGTTCGGTGGCCGACAGCGTGGCCGTGTGCTGCACATCCACCAGCGGCCATTGCGGGAACTCGCGCAGGTAGTAGCTCGATGCATCCTTGTCCATGCCGACCAGGCCCACCTTGGCATCGGCGGCGGCACCGTCTGCACGCAGGGCTTCAGCCACGTTGCGCTGCACGCCGGCAATCCACTGTGCTTCGTTGTACAGGTGGTCGCGCAGCGGCTGGATGATCAGACGATCGGTGCTGCCATCAAGGGCGGCCTGGATCATCACGGCGCGTTCGGCCACCGTCCAGGGATTGCGCAGGCTGCGGGGGGTATCGGCAGAGCCAACCAGGAAGATCAGCTTGCGGGCCCGGCTCAGGGCCAGGCGGGCAACGGCAGCGTGGCCGTTGTGGAAGGGCTCGAAACGCCCGATGAAGACGAGATAGTCGAATTCCATGAGAATCCCTCATGTCGTTGTGGCTGCCGCGGGTCTGTCCCTTGGCTTGAAGGCAATGCTACGCCTCCTGTTCAGCACGTCAAGCGCCGGCCAACGGGCCGAGGTAGCGCTGCCACAGGTGGTTCACCAGCTGCAGGTGCGGGTCGTACCGGCGCTTGCACGCCACCAGTTCGGGCCACTGCGGGTAGGCGCGTTGGAACTGGTCCAGCGTGGCATGCGGACGGTAGGGCAGGTAGTAACGCCCACCGCACAGCAAGGCCGCGTCGATCAGTGCACGTGTCCACTCGGCGGCGCGATCATCCGACCACGGCAGTCTTCGTTGCTTGTGGTACAGCACAAAGCAGAAAACGTCCTCGCGCGCCCACGTCATCACCGCCAACGGATCGGCAGGTGCGTGACGAATCGAAACATTCAATGCGTTGACGTGATGCGCCTTCAGTATGTTCGCCAGCATCCGCGCGAAGGTGCGGAAGTGGGCAACCGGAATGAAGTACTCCTGCAGCAGATAGGTGGACATGCTGCGCGTGCGCGGCTCCAGTGCGGCCACGTCGAGGCTGGCTTCCAGATTGCGGCGAACCACCCGGGGCTCGCGCAGGGTCTTCTCCACCACCAGTTGCGCGCGCAGCTGCGCACCGCCCGGCAGTTCCGACACCGCCCAGATCAGGTTCTGTTCGGTGCCGTAGTGGGCCCCGACCGGCACCAGCCGTGCCGTATCGGTCAACGCGGCGTCCGTGCGATACCAGGTCACCGCCAGCGGTGCATTGAAATCGGGCGGCATCAGGTCGGCGTTGTGCATGATCGCGCGTGGATCAGCCAGCACGTGTTCGCCAAACCAGTCAACGTACGCGTCCAGTGACACGCGCTGGGTGTGCCGGGCCATGGTCACGTTGTCCACGACGTCCAGCTCCACCTCGGTGATGACCCCCAGCAGGCCGTAGCCGCCCAGCGCGGCGCGGAACAGGTCCCTGTTGTGTGTGCGCGAGGCCTCCAGCACTTCGCCTGAGCGCAGCACGATCTGCAGGGCGCGCACACTGCCGGCGATGCTGCCGCTGCCGACATAACGTCCATGGCAGTTGACCGACACCGAGCCGCCCACGCTGAAGTTGCTGAAGCTCTGCATCACCTTCACCGCCAGCCCGTGGCGGTCCAGCTGCTCCTGCAGTGCACGCCAGCGCATGCCGGCCTGCACCCGCACCACCTTGCCGGGCACGTCCAGGAACACCAGCTGGTTGCAGGTGCTCATGTCCAGCTGCAAGGCCTGCTCCGCACTGGTCTGCCCGCCCATGCTGAAGCGCGCGCCGGCCACGCAGACGCTGCCGGTGTGCCGCTCCAAGGTGGCGGACGCGTCAGCGGTATGGCGGATCGGCACCACCGCAGCCACCTCGGTGGGCTCCAGTTGGCTGATGTCATTCACGTTTGGCGCAGCCTGACGCGTGCAGGCGCCCAGCAATGCCACGCTGCTGCAACTGGCAATGAAGCGACGTCGAGAGGTCATCAGCCTTCCTGGCAATGCGAGGTGAGACCGATTGTGCCTGTTCAGCGGGCCAAGCGCGACGCGCGCCCTGCACGCGCGGGCAATTGCAGGCACCATACGGTTCCTGCTTCGTACGTGATCCCTGCATGACTGTCGTACCTGCCTTCCTTCGCCGTACTTCCCTTGTCACCCGCATCATCATCGGCCTGCTGCTCGGCATCGTGATCGGGGTCGCGCATCCGCCCACGGCGTTGGCGCTCGGCCTGCTGGGTGAAGTCTTCATCCGCGCCCTGAAAGCGGTGGCACCCATTCTGGTGCTGGTGCTGGTAGTGGCCTCCATTGCCGGCCACCGTGGTGGCGGCACCCACATGCGGCCCGTGCTGGTGCTGTACCTGCTGGCCACCGTAGCGGCCTCGCTGGTCGGCGTGGCCGCCAGCTTCCTGTTCCCGACCACGCTGGTACTGAAGGCGGCCGACACCGCCGCACAGGCCGCGCCCAGCGGTATTGGTGCGGTGCTGCACACGCTGTTGCTGCAGATCGTGGACAACCCGGTCAACGCGCTGGTGAATGCCAACTACATCGGCGTGCTGGCCTGGGGCGTGGGCCTGGGGCTGGCACTGCGGCACGCCGGGGACACCACCCGCGCCATGCTGGCGGATGTCTCTGCGGCGTTTACCCGCATGGTGCAGTGGGTGATCGTGCTGGCCCCGATAGGCGTGTTCGGCATCGTGGCATCCACCATTGCCGGTGCCGGCCTGGGCGCGCTGGCCGACTACGCGCAGCTGCTGGCGGTGCTGCTGGGCGCGATGCTGGCGGTGGCATTGCTGGCCAATCCGCTGATCGTGTTCCTGGTCACCCGCCGCAACCCGTATCCGCTGGTGCTGACCTGCCTGCGCGAAAGCGGCATCACCGCCTTCTTCACCCGCTCGTCTGCCGCCAACATCCCGGTCAATCTGGCCCTGTGCAAGCGCCTGGGGCTGCATGAGGGCACCTATTCGGTGGCCATTCCGCTGGGGGCCACCATCAACATGGCCGGTGCGGCGATCACCATTTCGGTGCTCACCCTGGCAGCCGTGCACACGCTGGGCATCCAGGTCGACCTGCCCACCGCGCTGCTGCTCAGCGTGGTCGCTGCCATCGGGGCCTGCGGGGCGTCGGGCGTGCCGGGCGGCTCGCTGCTGCTGGTGCCGCTGGCCTGTGGCCTGTTCGGTATCGAGGACAGCGTGGCCATGCAGGTGGTGGCCGTTGGCTTCGTGGTCGGCGTCGTCCAGGATTCAGCGGAAACCGCGCTCAATTCGTCCTCGGACGTGGTGTTCACGGCCGCCGCCTGCGCGCATGCGGAGCGCAAGGAGACCAACGCTCGCACCTGAACACGTAGAAGCGTGGCAAAGGTCTCAGGCCATGAGAAGTCGATTGGTCATACTGCCCCTATAGCGTCATACGTTGTCGCAACGGGGGCAGTGCAGTGGCAGACAAGTATTGCGATCTGGTCATGAAGGGCGGGATCACCAGCGGCATCGTGTACCCCAATGCGGTGCTGTCGCTGGCCCGCGAGTACCGCTTCAAGAACATTGGCGGCACCTCGGCCGGCGCGATCGCCGCAGCGGTGGCCGCCGCGGCGGCGATGGGCGACCGGCGCTGCCGGGCCGGTGAAGCCCTGGGGCCCAATGCTGGCTTTGCCGGGCTGGCTGATGTCAGCACCCAGCTGTCGCGGCGCGGCTTCATCTACAGCCTGTTCCAGCCGGTGTACGGCGCACGCACTGCCTATCGCCTGCTGGTGATGCTGGCCGGCAAGGCCGGCCTGCCACGCAAGGTGATGTGCCTGCTGGCAGCGGTGTTCGCGATTGCGCCGCTGGAGCTGCTGGCCGCATTGGTGGCCCTGCTCGGCATTGGCTGGCTGGCCGGGGGCATGGCTGGCGTGTGGGCCACGCTGCTGCCGTCGCTCTTATGCGCATACGGCGCGGGGGTATTGGCCTCGGCCCTGCGCGTGGCGCGGGTGGCGCGACGTAATCTTCTCGGGCTGTGCTCCGGTGCCACCCAGCCCGATGCCGGCGCGCCGGCGCTGACCGATTGGCTGCACACGCAGTTACAGGCGCTTTCCGGCAAACCCCTCGACCAGCCGCTTACCTTTGCCGACCTGCACAACGCGCCGCGCTACGTGGGTGAGCCGGTCGGCGCGCATGCGATCAGCCTGCAGATGATCACCACCTGCGTGTCGCACACCGAACCGCGCACGCTGCCGTTCACCGCCTCGCAGTTCTGGTTCCGCCGTGAGGAATTTGAACGCCTGTTCCCGGCCAGCGTGGTGCGCTGGCTGGTCGAGCGTGCGGGTACGCCGCAGTCCGTTGACGGTATCGACTATTACCGGCTGCCGGAAGGCGAACACCTGCCGGTGCTGGTCGCCACGCGCATGAGCCTGAGCTTCCCACTGCTGATCAGTGCGGTGCCTCTACATGAGCCTGCGCGCCGCGAGCGCCGCTGCGAACCGGTGGCGGATCCGGCCCCGCCGCGCGACAACACCAATGTCGCTGACAGCATGGAAGGGCTCACCAGCGGCGGTCACAGCTGTGGTCCGGTGATTACCGCGTTCCGGGTGTGCTGGTTCTCCGATGGTGGCATCAGCAGCAACTTCCCCATTCACCTGTTCGATGCCGCGCTGCCACGCTGGCCGACCTTCGGCATCAACCTCGTCTACCCGCGTCATGCCGAGCCGGAGCGTCTGTCGCCCGATTCACCGGATGCGATCAACGCCGCGGTGTTCCTGCCCACCGAGAACCGCCATGGCTGGCAGCGCAGCTACCACGCCATCGCGCGGCCACTGGCGGCGGCGGAGATGAGCGGGTTCCTGTTCTCCATTGTGTCCACCATGCAGAACTGGCGTGACGTGCTGCAGGCGCGCGCACCCGGCTACCGCGACCGCATCGTGCATGTGTCGCTGCAGGGCGACGAAGGCGGCATGAACCTGGACATGCCGCAGGCCGTGCTCAGTCGCATCGCCGCCAAGGGCAGTGTGGCGGGTGATCGTTTCTGTGATTTCTCGTTTGCGAATCACTACTGGATCCGCTGGCGCAACCTGGCCTCGGCCTATCAGCGCTATACGCTGGAGATCGCGCGCACCGACGATCCGCTGCAGCGTGTGGCGGCGTGGGCACCGGCGTATGAGACGGTGGCCATCGGCGAACCGTTGGAGCCGTCGTACCGGCTCAGCTCGGAAGAGAAGCGGCGTGAGTCGCAGCAGCTGTGGCGGATGATGGTTGAGCAGGGGGAGGCGTGGGAAGACCTGGGTCCGGATCTGACTGATGGTGCGCCACGGCCTTTGCCGCAGATGAAGGTAACCCCGAGTTATTGATTGTAATGTACCGTTGTGTCAGATGGGATGCAGTGAACGGGAATTTGCGTGCGTACTTACTTTACTGGTTCCAAGCGACATTGTTGAACTTCACGTACAGCTGGCTCGCGTACTTCGGGTCCAAATGATGAGCGAACGCGATTAGTCCTTCTATATGTCTCCGCAGGCCAACACTGGAAGCGAAGCCGCGCTTCTTGATGTGAGCCTGGACCCCGATTTTGCTGCTGGTGAGCGCATAAAGATGCGTCTCAATGTTGTTGCGAAATGACTTTGGTAAGCGTGGCCTGTCGTTATCAATCAAGACTCCAAGTAGGACCTTGCGGGCCCCCGGAGGAGATATCTTTGTCTTCTGTTTGTGATTGATCAAGCCTGCGCGTGAAAGCTCGAACTCGACGCGTTTAGTGAGTCTGACAGCGTCCGTTCTGTTTGAATCATCTGTGCGAGAGAAAGCTAGATCATCAGCATACCTAGTGTAAATCCAGCCGCTGCTCTTCGCTAGCGTTGTGAGCCGCTCATCCAAACTTCGCGCCACGAGATTGGCGAGCATTGGACTAGTTGGCGCACCCTGTGGCAGGTGTCCTGGTGGCTGCGATTCGTATGTTATCTTGCTACTGTCCACGAATGCGCGCGCTCCCCTGTGTGGCGTTTTGGATTCCTGTGGTAGGCGCGTACAGATACGAGCAATCTGGAATGAAAGGAGTGCGGTATATCCTAATGATCTGATGGTCCAATAGACTTGCTTTTCATCTATAGACTCGAAGAAATTCCTGACATCCATCTTGACAAGCCAGTCTGCGCCTATGTGCCTTTCAGCCGCTCCTACTAGGTCCCTTCCGGGCGCGAACGCAAAACTTGCCACATGCGGAGATATCGGATTAAGCATGTTCTGTGCAAGCCAACGTTGCGTCTTCATCAGGAATGGATGAGGCACGCAGATCGTCCGATATCTCCTGGCTGGAGAAGGTTCTCGCCCTGAGATTCCTCGCTTCTTCACGCGGAAGATGCGATACGGATCTTCCTGTCTAGAAATTACGCGTTGAAGGTCCGCACACCTTACGCCGATAATCTTGGCCAAGTGACTAAGGGTGAAGACGACGGGCAAGTCCGAATGCACGCTTTTGATGTTTCTAGCGATTGCCTCGGCGGCCTCGATCATCTTGGTCGGGCGACCGGCTGCTCGTGCAGCAGCAGAAAAGCTCTGAGAACTCCACGGATGCTTCATCTACTTGAGTCCTGCTCGTCTATTGGGCCTTCGCATCTCGAGTGAGCCTTCGAAAGGTTCCCGTAGGGAACGAGATGCGAAGGCGGGAGAGACACTATTCAAACGCTCTATCAATGACAACTGGAAACCCAGTTGCCCACGAAAGGTGGCTGTGGCCACCCTTCAAGGCTGCCCTAGGGCAGCATCTACTAGACTTGATTCCGTGGAGTTCTCAGCGCATCTGGAATATAAGAGGTTGCGCTGGATTTGACCAGAGGGCGTGTTCGGTTCGTTCGCCTAGCAGCACCGAGAAGGGCTTGGCCTGCATCTGTAAGGCGGCCGCTTTCAGTCACTAGTCCCTTGTTCTTTGCCGCTTGAAGTATGTCGACCACGTCAGGGACGTTGATTCCTGTGCGCTGAGACAGAGTGACTTCTGTTCCGGGGTGCCATCTTCCGCGTAGCAGGCTTAAGAGAAGTATCTCGGACGCATCGTTGGCAAGGATGCCATCGGCAATGGCTACTCCGTTGTTTTCTGCCGCTTGGGCGACAACCTCCTTCATGCTCCGCATGCCAAATGCGGGGCGTAGGTCGCTCGGTGCGGAGCCGACGTACAATGCATTCCACTCTGAATCGCCACTGTGAATGATCGCGGGGGTATTGTTCGGGATCCGATAATTAAAGGCTACGAGTGCTCCAAGTTCACCGAAGCCAGTCCGGCCCGCTCCCCGGCCTTTGGCGGGGCCGTACCTATCAATGAGATCCTGCCACTGGGTGGCCAGGTAAGAAATGTGGTGGTCCGCGACTGTAGGTACAGTGTGCGTGTGGATGACCTCTGGGTTTGTGCGGTGACGCTTCACGGCCCCCGCGCCCGCAGCCGTAGCTGCAGCAGCTATCACGATGAACTTGATGTGCCTCCCCGAGAGCCAGGATCTGACCGAAGGCACGTGCCAGAAGGTATCAAGCATGTCTCGGACTCTTTTTCCTGAGCCGATGAAATCCGTCACAATCGCAATAGTATTGGCTGGTTTTGACGCTGCCCGAATCCGATCCGGCCCAGGGTGGTTCATGAAAGACGTCTTCCACGTCTCACACGTTTGCGAGATGATCGACGCAATATGCCCCTCGCTTCCCACTCGCGTACTGCCTCTCTTGGGATTGACGGGTGCTCTTCCAACTCTGCCGTATGCGCGCATGCGCATGCGGCCTAACCCGTCGGGCATTAGCTTTGAGTCAAAGGCAGAAGATTCGGCGTACTCTCTCTCGGCAAACAGAGCTATCCGCTTTCTTCGACTGCTGCGCTTCTTGCTGAGCACGTGAAGGCTTTCGCGCACCGCCGCACTTACTTGCTCTTCGTTCAGTAGAACCATTTCGTCGAGCATTCGGGATGCCGATTTTATGTCCCCTGGCGCAAACTGGCTAAGCCATTTGACCGAAGTCGGATACTTGGACAGTGGTTGCCAGTCTTTGGATGAACTCTTCACCGATTCCCCCTTCGCGTGCTAGATATTCCATCGCTCGAGAGAGCGGCTGTTGAGTACTTTAGCGGCCCGTTCGGCCTGATCAAGAGTCCTACACTCCAGATGCGGCGATTCGGGTGGCAGCCTGCCTGTTACTCGCTTTCCCAATCTGGCCGATGGAAGTGTCTTCTAGGGAAGTCTGAAAGCAACCCCGATTGTGCCGCTAACCCTTTGAGTCAGATCACTGGTGGTGAAGGTCGGTGGCTTGGCGGTCCGGCGCTACTGGGGGCACGGGCAGCCTTAGCCGCGCCCCGGCAACTGTGCGAACGCACGCTGCATGCAGTCCTCGCGGGGACACACCCGGCACCCCGGACCGATCGACACCGAGTTGCCCGGGCTCTGGATATCCAGCCCGCGCGTGTAGATCAGCCGTTCGGCATGCTGCAGGTCGCAGCCCAGCGCTACCGCGAAGGTCTTGCGCGGCTGCCCATGCCCAACCGGGCCGCTGCTGACCTGACGCGCCAGCCAGAAATGGCGACGGCCATCGGGCATGCGTGCGGTCTGGGTGAGCACCCGCCCGGGCTGGTTGAAGGCTTCGTACACAATCCACAACGGGCATGAACCACCCACCTGCGAGAAGTGGAAGTCAGTCGCCGAATGGCGCTTGGATACGTTGCCGGCGCGATCCACACGAATGAAGAAGAACGGCAGCCCCGGCGCACTGCGCCGCGCCAGCGTGCTCAGCCGATGGCACACCGCCTCGAAGCCCACGCCGAACCGATGTGCCAGCAGGTCGATGTCATACGCGCTCTGTTCTGCCGCACGCAGGAACTGTGCATACGGCATCACCAGCGCGCCGGCGAAGTAATTACTCATGCCGATGCGCGCCTGCGCGATCTGCTCCGGCTCGCGGAATCCTGCGCGTGCGATCACCGCGTCGATCTGCGCGGCATAGCCCAGCAGCCCTAGTTCGGCCGCCATCTGGAACGCCTGCTGGCCCGGCTCCAGGTAGTCGGGCAACCACAATGTGCGGCTGCCGCCGTCATACACGCGCTTCTCGCGTCCGGCCTGCAGCGGAGCCACTTCCACCAGAACGCCATGACGGTCGGCCAGCAACTGGCGCAGGCGCGGCGCGACATGCCCGGCCACCAGTCCCCATTCGGCGAACAGTTGCTCGGCCAGGTCGTCCAGTTCCGGAATGTGGTTGTGCATGCGGTTGAAGAAATCACGCACCTGGTCGCCGGCCGGCAGCGCCTGCCCGGCCTGCGGGTCACCCAGCTGGAACTCCAGCGCCGCCGCATGCTCGCGCAGCAGCAGGTGGCGGCGGTGCAGGTCGAGCAGGGCGTGGCTGATCTGCGGCAGGTTGCCGGCCATCGCGCGCAGCTCGGTGCTGCTGACGTTGTCCAGGCCGAGGTCGCGCAGGGTCTGCCCCAGTGCCTCCTGCAGCGCCGCCGGCTCGTCGTCCTCGAACAACGCGCCGAGGTCGCCCAGCACCTCGCCCAGCTTCTGCTGCACCGCCGGCGTCAGCGGCCGCTTGTTGCGCTCAATCTGGTTCAGGTAGCTGGCCGACAGCCCCAGCGCCCGGGCCAGGTCGGCTTGGCTGAAGCCGCGCTGCTCTCTCAGCTTGAGCAGGCGCAGGCCGATCTGACGGAGGGGAGGCTGACTATTCACAGAATTCACAAGAATCGTAGCGGGCGTTGGCCAGATTAAGCGCAGACAGCCCGGAAATCGAGTGTTGGCCTGTGAATAATGCCAATCACCTTTTCGCACCCGCCGGGATTGTCATGACTGTTGCAGCGCCCCGTATCCGTATGTTGATCGACGGCCAGTTCGTCGAGTCGGCCAGCTCCAACTGGCAGAACGTGGTCAATCCGGCCACCCAGGACGTCCTGGCGCAGGTGCCGTTCGCCACCATGAGCGAAGTGGACGCGGCCGTCGCTGCCGCCAAGGAAGCCTTCAAGACCTGGCGCAAGACCCCGATCGGCATCCGTGCCCGCATCTTCCTGAAGTACCAGCAGCTGATCCGCGAGCACATGAGCGAGCTGGCCCACATCCTCAGCGCCGAACAGGGCAAGACCCTGCCGGACGCCGAAGGCGATGTGTTCCGCGGCCTGGAAGTGGTGGAACACGCGGCCGCCATCGGCAACCTGCAGCTGGGCGAGCTGGCCAACAATGTCGCCAACGGCGTGGACACCTACACCCTGCTGCAGCCGCTGGGCGTGTGCGCCGGCATCACCCCGTTCAACTTCCCGGCGATGATTCCGCTGTGGATGTTCCCGATGGCCATCGCCACCGGCAATACCTTCATCCTGAAGCCGTCCGAACAGGACCCGATGGTCACCATGCGCCTGGTCGAACTGGCGCTGGAAGCCGGCATTCCCAAGGGCGTACTCAACGTCGTCCACGGTGGCGAAGAAGTGGTCAACGCCATCTGCGACCACCCGGACATCAAGGCAGTGTCGTTCGTCGGTTCCACCCGCGTCGGCACCCACGTGTACAACCGCGCCTCGCTGGCCGGCAAGCGCGTGCAGTGCATGATGGGCGCGAAGAACCACGCCGTGGTCCTGCCGGACGCGAACAAGGAACAGAGCCTCAACGCCATGGTCGGTGCCGCCTTCGGTGCGGCCGGCCAGCGCTGCATGGCCGCCTCCACCCTGGTGCTGGTCGGCGAAGCCCGTGAGTGGGTGCCGGACCTGGTCGCCAAGGCCAAGACCCTGAAGGTCAGCGGCGGCACCGTCGCCGGCACCGATGTCGGCCCGGTGATTTCCTGCGCCGCCCGCGAGCGCGTGGAAGGCCTGATCGCCTCCGGCGTGGAGCAGGGCGCGAAGCTGGTGCTGGACGGTCGCAACCCGCA
This sequence comes from Pseudomonadota bacterium, assembly GCA_023439425.1. Lineage (GTDB taxonomy): Bacteria > Pseudomonadota > Gammaproteobacteria > Xanthomonadales > Xanthomonadaceae > Stenotrophomonas. The sequence continues at coordinate 337 of JAEXNZ010000021.1, read as the reverse complement.
GGTCGATGGCTTCGAGAAGGGCAACTTCGTCGGCCCGACCATCTTCTCCGGCGTGAAGCCGGGCATGCACATCTATGACGAGGAAATCTTCGGGCCGGTGCTGGTCATCCTCGAAGTGGACACGCTGGAAGACGCCATCGAGCTGATCAACGCCAATCCGAACGGCAACGGCACCGCCGTGTTCACCCAGTCCGGTGCAGCTGCACGCAAGTTCCAGGAAGACATCGACGTCGGCCAGGTCGGCATCAACGTGCCGATCCCGGTGCCGGTGCCGCTGTTCTCGTTCACCGGTTCGCGCGCCTCCAAGCTGGGCGACCTGGGCCCGTACGGCAAGCAG
>JAEXNZ010000008.1 GCA_023439425.1 Pseudomonadota bacterium | reverse complement strand
GATCAACAGCGGTACTTGCTCCACAGCCATCGCTCACACCCGCCGCCGAACCACTTCGAATCCCATCTCGCGCGCCTCCTGCTCCGCCGCCAGCGTCGCATCCAGGTCCTCCAGCTTCAGCAGTGAGTCTTCTGCCGGCTCACGCAGCGCCCCGGGTACGCTCATGTACGCACGACGATGCGACGCCTCACCCAGCATTCCCTGCACAATGAACACGTTCTGCGATTCCGGTGTCACATCGGTGGGTCTACCCAGCAGAACGTGATCGATCTGGCTGAAGCCGGTGGCGCGCGCCAGATGCGCCAGACTGGCCGCCATCCGCTCGCTCGCCGCATCTGGCTCCCGGCCCAGGCTGGCATCCAAGCGATGGACGCCGTCAATGGCCTGCTGGTGCAGCCGCTCGGAGATATCACTCAGTGATCGTGCGCTGGACGGCTGTTGCGGAGTTTCCACCGGCACCTGGTTTGCAGTGATCGGCTCAAGACTGGAACTGGAATAGCTGGGTTTCACCTGATCTCCTGTGCAGCCGGCCAAGGCAACCGCCATCGCTGTAGCGAGAGCGCAGGCAGTGGCGCGACATGCGTTGAAATGGAACGTCATGGGGCAACTCCGTGATGCATGCGCGGATCATGGCGGGATGCCACTCAGTGGAGGTCAGGCGCGACATGGGGTGACGTTTGCTGTTCGTCAGCGATGGGCCGCCGGTAATGGCGGCCTCCAGTGGCGGTTGCGCGGGGTGGGGGTCATGGGGACGCGCATGGCGCGTCGCTACGGATTTCGTTGGCTACGTCATCGGCCGCCCGTTTGATGGCTTTGTTCACTGCCAGCGGTTCGGTTGCGTGGGGAATCCTGACGACGCGCCGCATGAACATGCGAATGGCTTCGGAAGGCGAGTACTGCCCCTGTGTCACCACCGACTTGAAGTGGCGGCGCAGGTCGTCTTCCACTTTCGCGCGGACCCATTTCGGCTTCTGCATGGTTAACCTCCAGAACGCGTTGACCCCTGCCAGGACGGCGAGGGGTCGGGAGGTTAGAAACCGCGGGTGTAATCAACAAAACAATGACGGCGGGCGTATTTCCCCCCATGGGGGTGTTGTATTAGCCACCCTCCCGCCGCAGGACATGAGCAGTTCCAGCGCAGGACAACATGTTAATTACTTCCCGGAGTTTCTACGCTCCCGGGGCCACTCTGCTGGAATGCCGTGATGGAAAAAACAGGCAATTGCGAAAGAATCGTGGCGATTTTTTGGCGCTTCAGCAAATCGTGTGACGCGATTGGCGCGTGCGGGAGGCGAGAGGTTTGGTGCGCGGGAGGCGGGTGTCGGGGCGCGATGTCGGAATCGACCGGAGGTTGATGTTTCGAAGTGTGACGTGCGTGGGGGTTTACGCCGGGTGACGTGTTGGGATGCGGGTCGTGTGCGTCATTGGGGCGCGTTTCGATCCGGGTTCATGCGTTAAAGAACTTGGGTTGTTTCAGGGCGATCGTCTTTCGACCGATCCCACCAAAGCAGGTCAGTGCACCGACAGGATGAGTGCACCGACGGGGCCAGTGCATTGACAGGGCCAGTGCATTGACAGGAACAGTGCACCGACAGGCGATGGATGGGTTTTGATTTCCCATGGCCACCGACCATTTGTCGTGGCGGGTCGGGGTGGGCTGGAGGGGGCATGAGCCGCATGGATGCGGCGATTGAGCCTACAAGGATGTACTTGCGGCGTCCCCCGGAACGCCCATCCCGGGCCGCCAAGCCAGAGAACCCGTGAGCACCGGCTTTTCGCCAAAAGCCAACAGCAGCCGGGCAAGCCCGGCTCTACGGATCCTGTGCAATCAGGCATCCCGATCGCATGCAGAGGGCGGACGGTCGCACGCAATCAGGCATACCGGTCGCATGCAATCAGGCATGCCGATCGCATGCAATCAGGCATGCCGATCGCATGCAGAAAGGCCGGCCGGTCGCGTGCAATCAAGCGGTACCGGCCGGCAGCGCGGGCATTACCACTTGTAGGTGATGCGCCCGTAAACGTAAGCACCGTTGAAGCCGTACGGGGAGTAGTTGCTGTACGGCAGCATGCCCCAGGTGGAGTTCTGCAGGTCCACCGTGCGGTCCGGGTACTCGTCCAGGATGTTGTCCGTACCCAGGGTCAACGCCCAGTTCGCGCTCGGCTTGTAGCTCACCGATGCATCCAGCACCCACGAGTCGCCGTAGGTCTGGTCGCGCGTCGGCGTCGCCGAGTTGCGTACCGTGAACTCACCATAGCGCGTCGCCGCCAGGCTCAGGTCCCAGTGGTCCGAACGCCAAGTGCCACTGAGGATGGTCTTGTCGCGCGGGTAGCTGTCTTCAATACGGCCCACCTCGTCACGCCCGATCAGCGACTGGGTCAGCCCCAGCGTGCCGAACACCGCCGGCGAAGCGATGTACTTCTTCACCTCGGTCTCGTTGTAGCTGTACGCCGCTGTCAGTTCCAGCGAGCTCGCGCTGAACGGCACCGTGTAGCTCGCCACCGCGTCCACACCGCGCGTGCGCGTGTCCACGCCATTGGTGAAGTATGAGAACGCCGTCACCCCCGGCAGCCCCAGACCCGCCAGCAGATCGTTGGTCGCCGGGTTGGTGGTGATGTTGGTCGACAGAATGATGCGGTCGTCGATGTCGATCTGGTACGCATCCACCGTCAGGTACAGCCGGTCCACCGGCTGCAGCACCAGGCCCAGGCTGTAAGAAGTCGAGCTTTCCGCCTTCAGCGGGCTCGCACCCAGTGCCTGCGCCGCCGCGCTGGTGGTCGGGAAGGTGCCGCGCTCCACGAAGGCTCCATTGACGATCGTGCTGGTCACCGCCTGGTAGCTCTGCTGCGCCAGCGATGGCGCACGGAAGCCGCTCGACGCCGTCGCACGCAGCGCCACCTTGTCCGTGAAGGCGTAACGGGCCGACAGCTTGCCCGAGAACTTGTCGCCGAAGTCCGAGTAGTCCTCGTAACGACCCGTTGCACCGGCCGAGAACTTGTCGGTGAAGTCCGCTTCCAGCCCCGCATACACCGCGTAATTGTGGCGATCCGCATCCACCGCGTTGAGCGGCGTGAACCCGCCGAAGCCCTGCGCACCGCTGCCGGTGTACGAGTTCGGTTCGCCCGCGCCCTGTTCCCAGGTCTCGCGGCGGTATTCACCGCCGAACGACAGCGTCACCGGGTAGGCCAGCCCCCAGTCCAGGGACTTGGTGATGTCCACGTTGCCGATGTCCTGCGCGTACTTCAGCTCGCCCGCATAGAACGAACGCGGGCTGTTGACGCCCAGGCTGTAGTTGATCGTGTTGCGGGTGTGGAAATCGATGGTGTTCTCACCATGGTTGTAGCTCACATCCCAGGTCCAGCCGCTTTCGGTGCTGCCCTTCAGCCCGGCCACCACCGAGCGGTCCTTGGAGTACTGGTTGATCTGCGGCACGAAGCCGTCCGGGTAGGTCTGTGCCAGCAGCGCGCCTTGCCCACTGTTGTTGCGCGAACGGTAGAACGCGAACGAGGTGATGTCGCGGTTGCTCGCCAGCACCGTCGCGTAGGCCGACAGGTGGTCGCTGAACTGGAAGCTGGCATTGGCCGATGCCGCCGTGGCGTCCACCTGCGGGTCGCCGACCACGAAGGTGGTCTGGCCGATGTCCGGGAAGTTGCCCGTGTTCGGCGTGGTGCCCTGGTAAGGCCCGGCGCGGTTGCTTTCGTCCTGCTGCAGGATCTGTCCGGCCACATGCAGCTTGCCGCGACCATCGGCAAAGCCGACCCCGGCATCGCCGGAGAGCTGGTAGCGGTTGCCGTCGCCGGCCGAATACTGGCCGGCGTCCAGCGCCAGGCTGCCGCCGCTGTCCGAACCCTTCAGCACGATGTTGATCACCCCGGCGATCGCATCCGAGCCGTACTGGGCCGACGCACCGTCACGCAGCACTTCCACCCGCTCGATGGCGGAAATCGGAATCGCATTGATGTCCACCGCCGACGAGCCACGGCCGATGCTGCCGTTGACGTTGATCTGCGCCGAGGTGTGGCGGCGCTTGCCGTTCACCAGCACCAGCACCTGGTCCGGGGACAGCCCGCGCAGCTGCGCCGGGCGGATGCCGCTGGTGCCGTCGGTCAGGGCCGGGCGCGGGAAGTTCAGCGAGGGCAGGGCACGGGCGAGGGCGGTGGCCAGTTCGGTGGTGCCGGTGGCCTGCAGGGCTTCAGGGGTGACGATGTCGATGGGCGACTGCGACTCGGCCACCGTACGGTCGGCGACGCGGGTGCCGGTGACGATTACGGTGTCGAGGGTGCTGGGGGAGGCGGCCGGCGCGGTCTGGGCGCTGGCGGAGAGGGCGGAAGCGCCGAGCACGACGGCAACGGCGGCGGCGAGCGTGGTCTTGCGGTTCATTGAATACGGGCCATTAACGTAGCTGAACAGGTTCCCGGTGCGGGCGCGGACGGTTCCGTGGGAGAGAACGACACCGCCGCGCGCAGACCGGGGCGCGTCAAGTATTCGTTAACGCTAGAATTGCGTCGCAGGAAAGGTGCTTACCAGCACATTCCATTCCGTTATATGGACCCCCTTGATGATCTCCCTTCGTAACTTCGCCTTGCGCCGCGGCGAGCGGCTGCTGTTGTCCAACGTCGACCTGACCCTGCATGCGGGCTACCGCGTGGGCGTGGTGGGCCGCAACGGGGCTGGCAAGTCCAGCCTGTTCGCGGCCGTGCAGGGCGAGCTGGAGGCCGACAAGGGCGACGTCGACCTGCCCGGCAAGATCCGCATCGCCAGCGTGGCCCAGGAAACCCCGGCACTGCCCGACCCGGCGCTGTCGTTCGTGCTGGAAGGCGACACCGAAGTGGCCGCCGTGCTGCGCGAGGAAGCCGAGGCGACCGCGCGCGAAGACTGGGAGGCGGTGGCCAACGCGCACCAGAAGATGGCCGAAGTGGGCGCCTACGACGCCGATGCGCGTGCCGGCAAGCTGCTGCACGGCCTGGGCTTCCCGTCCGACACCCACACCCGCGCCGTGGGCGAGTTCTCCGGTGGCTGGCGGGCGCGCCTGAATCTGGCGCGGGCGCTGATGATGCCCAGCGACCTGCTGCTGCTCGACGAACCGCCCAACCACCTGGATCTGGACGCGGTGTTCTGGCTGGAACAGTGGCTGCTGAAGTACCCGGGCACCCTGCTGCTGATCTCGCATGACCGCGAGTTCCTCGACAACGTCGCCACCCACACCCTGCACCTGCATGGTGGCAGCGCCAAGCTGTACACCGGCGGCTACACCGACTTCGAGCGCCAGCGCGCTGAGCAGCTGCGCCAGCAGCAGATCGCGCATGAAAAGGAGCAGGCCGAACGCGCCCACCTGCAGAGCTTCATCGACCGCTTCAAGGCGCTGGCCAGCAAGGCCACCCAGGCGCAGAGCCGGATGAAGCGACTGGCCAAGCTGACCGGCACTGAAGCGGTGCGCATGGAGCGCGAATTCCGCATCGAATTCGCCCCGCCGACCAAGCTGCCGTTCTCGCTGATCCGTCTGAATGACGTGGAAGCCGGTTACGGCAAGGACGCGGTGATTCTGCACAACGTCGGCTTTGGCCTGGAAGCCGGCCAGCGCATCGGCCTGCTCGGCCCGAACGGTGCCGGTAAGACCACCCTGGTCAAGACCCTGGTCGGCGAACTGGCCCCGGTGGCCGGCGAACGCGCTGCGCACCCGGATTTGCGCATTGGTTACTTCGCCCAGCACACGGTGGAATCGCTGCACGAAGGGCAGTCACCGATGGACCACTTCCGCGAAATCTCGCCGGACGGCAACAACCAGTCGTTCCGCGATTTCCTCGGCAAGTGGAACTTCGCCGGTGATCGCGCGTTTGAATCAGTGGACGGCTTCTCCGGCGGCGAGCGCGCGCGCCTGGCGCTGGCGATGATTGCCTGGCAGCAGCCCAATGTGCTGCTGCTCGACGAACCGACCAACCATCTGGATCTGGAAATGCGTGAGGCCTTGGCCGAAGCGCTGTCCACGTTCGAGGGCGCGATCGTGATGGTCTCGCATGACCGGCATCTGATCGGTCTGGTCTGCGACACGTTCTGGCGTGTGGCTGACGGCGTGGTGGAGCCGTTTGATGGCGATTTGGACGAATACGCGGCCTGGCTGCGTTCGCGTCCGGCCGCGCAGGGCACCAAGCAGAAGATGGCCGCGGCCGCGCCGGACCCGGTGCCGCCGACCCCGCCGATGCCGGCGCGCAAGGCCGGCAACCCGGTCAAGCTGGCCGCGGCCGAAGCCAAGGTCAACGAACTGGAAGGCAAGCTGGCCGAGCTGGATCGTCAGTTGGCTGATCCGGCCATCTACGCCGACGCCACCCGCATGGCGGTGCTGGGGCGTGATCGCGAAGCCACCGCGCAGCAGCTGGAGAAGGCCGAGGCCGCGTGGATGGAGTTGATGGCCTGACCCGGCACGGCTGTGCGGTGCCGGTTCGTCCGTAGAGCCACACCCTGCGTGGCTGCGCGGTCCCGAACTGGGTCGAAGCCACGCTGGGCGTGGCTCTACGTCTCCAACCACTCCCGGAACCGCCGCGCCGCCTCGCTCTCCGCCCGCGACCGCAACCGCGTCAACCAGTACCGCCCCAACTCCACGGTCTGCGTAAACGGCTGCAACAGCCGCCCTTCCGCCAGATCCTGCTCGAACATCCTCAACGGCAGCAGTGCAACCCCGGCACCGCCCGCTGCCGCCGCGGCCAACGTCAGCGACGAATCAAACACCGGCCCGCGTGCCTCCACGGCTGCCGCGCCGGCGGCCTGCAACCAACGCGGCCATTCGTCGGCACGGTAGGAACGCAGCAACGACACCTGCATCAGATCACGCGGGTCGCGCAGTTCCCGCGCCAACGCCGGCGCGCACACCGGCGCAAATGGCGCATCCAGCACGGGCGTGCACGCCTGTCCCTGCCAGTCGCCGTCGCCGAAACGGATGGCCAGATCCAACCCTTCGCCCGCCAGATCAATCCGGTTGTTGTGGGTCTGCAGGCGCAGTTCGATATCCGGATGTCGGGAATTGAAATCCGCCAGCCGCGGCAGCAGCCAGCCGGTGGCGAACGTGCCGACCACACCCACGCTCAGCACTTCGCGGTAGCGCCCGCCGGCAACGCCACCGAGCCCGCTGCTGATGCGGTCGAACGCCTCGTTGAGCACCGGGTACAACCGCGCCCCTTCCTCGGTCAGCGCCACCCCTCGCGGCAGGCGGTGGAACAGCACCACGCCCAGGCGATCTTCCAGCCCCCGGATCTGGTGGCTCAGCGCCGCCTGGCTGACGCACAACTCCAGCGCCGCCCGGGTGAAGTTCAGGTGGCGGGCAGCGGCTTCAAAGGCGCGCAGGGCGTTGAGCGGGAGTTGGGGGCGGAGCATGCGGAGCCGTGAGCGGGGTTGATGACGGATGGTAGCTGTTGCCGCTCATGTATCAATAAATCTTATGGCTCTTCTTCAAATTTCGCGCTGGTTGCTGCGGGGCAGATTGGGGATAGTGCGTTGCCGGCTCGGTAGTGCCGGCCGCTGGCCGGCAACTCGACCCAGCCAGGTAGTGCTGGCCGCTGGCCGGCAACCAAACCCCGCCAAGGAGACCCCGCATGCTCGCCCGCCGCCAGTTCCTGCAGTTCACCGCCGCCGCCTTGGCCTCTACGGTTGCCAGCCAGGCGCTGGGCAAAACGCCGCCCACGAGCGCGGCCCCCAAGCCCCAGGCGGCCGACTTCGAAGCCCTGGAAAAAGCCAGCGGCGGTCGCCTCGGCGTCACCCTGCTCAATACCGCCACCGGCAAGTGGCTGGGCCACCGCCAGGACGAGCGCTTCCCGATGTGCAGCACCTTCAAGTTCGTGCTGGCCGCCACCGTGCTGCACCACGCCGACCGCGGCGCGCTGTCACTGGATCGCCGCCTGCCGGTGCGCGCGCAGGACATTCTGTCGCACGCGCCGGTGACCAAGCGCCACGTGGGCAAGGACCTGACCGTGCGCGACCTGTGCCGCGCCACGATGGTGACCAGTGACAATCCCGCGGCGAACCTGCTGTTGGGGGTAGTGGGTGGACCGGCCGGCGTGACCGCGTTCCTGCGTGCCAACGGTGATGCGGTGACCCGCAACGACCGGCTGGAGCCGGAGATGAACGAGTTCGCGCCCGGCGACCCGCGCGATACCACCAGCCCGGCAGCCATGGCCGCCAGCCTGCAGCGCTTCGTGCTGGGGGATGTGTTGAAGCCGGCGTCGCGGCTGCAACTGGCGGACTGGCTGATCGATAACGAAACCGGTGATGCGCGGCTGCGCGCCGGTCTGTCGAAAGCGTGGCGGGTGGGTGACAAGACCGGCAGCAACGGTGAAGACACCACCAATGACATCGCGATTCTGTGGCCGCTGGCCGGTGGCACGCCGTGGGTGCTGACCACCTACCTGCAGGGTGCGACGGTCGACGACGCCGGCCGCAACGATGTGCTGCGGCAGGCGGCCGTCATTGCCGAGCGCCTGATCGGCGGGCGGCCGTAGAGCCACGCCCTGCGTGGCT
>JAEXNZ010000465.1 GCA_023439425.1 Pseudomonadota bacterium | reverse complement strand
GCCGCTGCCGCCTTCGGCGCAGCGGCCGGGGCAGGAGCAGGCTTGGCCGCGGCCTTGGCCGGGACAGACTTGGCCGGAGCCGGCGGAGCCGACTTCGGTGCGGACTTCACTACGGGTGCTGCGACCGGCTTGGCGGCCGGCTTGGTTGCCACGGGCTTGCTGGCAGCCTTGGCCGGTGCCGGCTTGGCAGCGGCTTGCTTCACCGGCGCGGGCTTGGCCGCCGGCTTTGCGGGTGCTTTGACGGCTTTGGCCGGAGCGGCGACCTTCTTTGCCGGTGCCTTGGCGACCGGCTTGGGCGCAGCCTTCTTCGCCACCACCGGCTTCTTGACCGGTGCCTTGGCAACGGGCTTGGCCGGAGCCGCCTTCTTTGCGGGCTTGGCCGGAGCGGCAACCTTCTTCGCCGCAGCCTTCGGAGCCGGCTTGGCAGCCGCCTTCTTGGCCACGACCGGTTTGGTCGCCGGCTTCTTGGCAACGGACTTGGCCGCCTTCTTGACTACAGGCTTGGCGGTTTTCTTGGCGGCCTGGACGGCCTTCTTTGCAGTTTTTTTAGCAGCCACGAAACGCTCTTCCTTGGTTTCCCCCGGGGCCCGGGAAAGCGGGCCTTTATAGCCTACCCGACCCGCAGCAGCAACCACGTGACGGACTCCGTTCATGCGCGGAGCCGTCTGCGGTGACATCGGGCCCCGGATGGGGTGGACCGACGTGCGCAGTTCGGTACCTGACCCGGCACCCTCGGTGCCGGAGCGGCCCGGCGCGCACCAGGCGTGGACCGGACCAACAGCCCATCCTGCGACAAATGCGGCCTTCATGCCAACTGCTCTAAGATGGGCAGGTGATCTCACGCCTGCTCATCGCCCTGCTCCGCTTCTACAAGCGCTTCATCAGCCCGCTGCTGGGACCGCGCTGTCGCTTCATGCCCAGCTGTTCTGAATACGCCATGCAGGCCATTGCCATGCACGGCCCCGCGCGCGGTAGCTGGCTCGCCGCCAAGCGTCTGGGGCGTTGCCATCCCTTCCATCCCGGCGGTATCGACGAGGTGCCGCCGCGCACCGATCGCGCCGCCTGTCGCTGCCCAGGAAACCACTGAAATGTCCTCCACGCTCATCGTCAACGCCCGTCTGGTCAATGAAGGCACCATCACCGAAGGTGACCTGCGCATCGAGAACGGCCGCATCGCCCAGATCGGCACCGGCCTGGAAGCGCGCCCCGGCGAAACCGTGGTTGATGCGGCCGGACGCTGGTTGCTGCCCGGCATGATTGACGACCAGGTGCACTTCCGCGAACCGGGCCTGACCCACAAGGGCGACATCGCCACTGAATCGGCCGCGGCCGTGGCCGGCGGGCTGACCAGCTTCATGGAAATGCCCAACACCTACCCGCCGACCCTGAACGCGGCAGCGCTGCAGGCCAAGTACGATGCCGCCGCCGGCCGTGCGCGCGCCAACTACGGCTTCTACATGGGGGCCAGCAACGACAACCTGGCCGACATCCAGATTCTGGATCCGAAGACCGCGCCGGGCATCAAGGTGTTCATGGGCGCGTCCACCGGCAACATGCTGGTCGACAACCCGGAAACCCTGGACGCGATCTTCCGCGACGCGCCGACGCCGATCATCACCCACTGCGAAGACACGCCGATGATCGATGCCAAGGCCAAGGAGTACGCCGAGAAGTATGGCGACGCCCTCAGTGCCGAACAGCATCCGGACATCCGTTCGCGCGAGGCCTGCCTCAAATCGTCGCAGCTGGCGGTGTCGCTGGCGAAGAAACACGGCACCCGCCTGCACGTGCTGCACATTTCCACCGCTGACGAACTGGCGCTGTTCGAGAAGGGTCCGCTGATCCGCGCCGATGGCAGCCGCAAGCAGATCACCGCCGAGACCTGCATCCACTTCCTGCGCTTTGATCGCACCGATTACGCCCGCCTGGGCAATCTGATCAAGTGCAATCCGGCGATCAAGGAAGTCAGCGACCGCGAGGCACTTACGCAGGCCGTGGCCGACAACGTCATCGACGTGCTGGCCACCGACCACGCCCCGCACACCTGGGAAGAAAAGCAGAAGCCGTATGCGCAGGCACCGTCGGGCCTGCCGCTGGTGCAGTACGCGCTGGTGGCGGCGCTGGAGCTGGTGCACGAAGGCAAGCTGAGCATCGAGCAGGTGGGGCAGAAGTTCGCCCACGCGCCGGCGCAGCTGTTCGATGTGAGCCAGCGCGGCTACCTGCGCGAAGGCTACTTCGCCGACCTGGTGCTGGTCGAAGACGTGCCATTCACGGTGAAGCGCGAGGACATCCTGTCCAAGTGCGGCTGGTCACCGTTCGAAGGTATGACCTTCCGTTCGCGCATCGCCTCGACCTGGGTCAACGGCGAGCTGGCCTGGGACGGCTCTGCCCTGGTAGGCGCTCCGAACGGCCAGCGCCTGAGCTACGACCGCTGATGCGGGCATGGATGATGGGCCTGGGCCTGCTGGCCCTGGCCCCGGTGGCGGCGACGGTAGTGCTGCCCGCCCCTGCCCTGGCCCAGGCCGACACCCGCGTGGTGTTTCCGGCCAGTGCCTCGCAGGGCGCGATGGTGATCGGCAAGGTACCGCCGGGCAGCACCGTAACCTACGCCGGCCGCACGCTGCGGGTGAGCGGTTATGGCAGCGTGGTCTTTGGCATTGGCCGCGACGAGAAGGGGCCTCTGCAGGTCCAGGTGCAGCGACCGGACGGCAGCGCGGAATCCGCGAGTATCGCAGTGACCCCGCGCGACTGGCCGGTTGAACGCGTCAACGGCGTGCCACCGAAAACGGTGAACCCACCGCCGGCGATTGCCGAAAGGATCAAGCGTGAGCAGGCACAGGTGACGGCGGCGCGGGCGCGCGATGATAATCGCGCCGACTTCGCGCAGGCCTTCATCTGGCCGGTGCAGGGCCGCATCAGTGGGCGTTTCGGCAATGCGCGCGTTTACAACGGGCAGCCGGGCTCAGGCCATTCGGGCATGGATATCGCAGTGCCGACCGGTACGCCGGTGAAGGCACCGGCGGCGGGCGTGGTGACGTTTGCCGGGCCGGATCTGTACTTGACCGGGGGCACGTTGCTGTTGGACCACGGGTTTGGGATCAGCTCGAACTTCCTGCACCTGTCGCGGATTGATGTGAAGGTGGGCGACCGGGTGGAACAGGGTCAGGTGATTGCCGCAGTCGGGGCCACCGGGCGTGCGACCGGGCCGCATCTGCATTGGGGCATGAACTGGTTTGATACACGGATTGATCCGTTGCTGGTGTTGGAGCGCAAGCCATAACACCCCGTAGAGCCACGCCCTGCGTGGCTGAGACCCGCCCTGACACCGCGAAGCCACGCAGGGCGTGGCTCTACGTC
>JAEXNZ010000543.1 GCA_023439425.1 Pseudomonadota bacterium | reverse complement strand
GCTGTACACCGACCATTTCCTGGCCCGCACCATCCATGAGCTGCAGGCGATGAGCGACTACGACACTGCAATGGTGTATGTATCCGACCATGGCGAGTCACTGGGCGAGAAGGGTCTGTACCTGCATGGCGTGCCTTACGCCATTGCACCCGCCGAGCAGACCTCGGTGCCGATGATCATGTGGTTCTCGCAACGATTCGCCAGCTCGCGCGGCCTGGACACCGGCTGCCTGGCCCAGCGTGCCCGTCAGCGGACGGACCATGACGTGCTGTTCTCCTCGTTGCTGGGGCTGATGCAGGTCAGCACCCGGGCCTATGACCCGACACAGGATGTGTTTGCGTCCTGCATGAAGGCGACATGACAGGCGGATCACCCGAACCGCTGTAATCTGCATCCATGCGCCGCTTCGCCCAAGCCTTCGTTGACGTGGATGCCTTTGCGTTCGGTCTACCGGATCATCTCACGCTGGCCCTGGCCAGCGCGGTACAGCGTTACAACATCGGCAAAGGCTGCCCGGCGGCGGTTCTGTTCGGGACGGATGGCGAGGATCCGTCAGTCATGGACATGCAGTGGGGTCTGGTGCCGCGCTGGTCCAAGGAACCCGAGACACCCTACACGACGGTAACCGCACGCCTGACCAAGGCACCGTCCAGTCGTCTGTTCGCCAGTGCCTGGGAGCACCGGCACTGCATCGTGCCGATGACCGGCTACTACAAATGGGACCGGGAACGGAAACCGCCGTGGCCCATGTTTGTCCAGCGCCAGGACGGTCTCGCGCTGCTGGCGGCCGGACTTTGGGAGCGCTGGCAGGACGAAGCCGGCCAGGTTCTGGACAGCTTTACAGTATTGACCGATGCAAATCCAGACATCCCTGCTCCGCTCTCGCAGGATGGCCCTGTCTTCGTCTCGCCGCAGGTGGCCATGGAGTGGCTGAGCGGTTCAATCAATACCCCCGCAGGACTGAAAGCCCGTGCCCGTACGGATGCGCTTGAAGTCCATTACGTGAGCAAGGCCGTGCGCGACCTGAAACAGGATGAGTACACGCTGCTGGAACCGGTCAACCCCGAAGAGACGCATCCCGAGGGGTCCGGGGCCTGGGATGGCGACGGCCTCGACGAAGATGACGACTGATTGCGGACACCGACGGTGGCGCTAGCGCGCCCAGCGAGCCAGGTTCTGCTTCAGCGTATCGATGCCCTCCCAGGGATCCTTGCGCCGTCGCTTGAGCTTGGCCGGCACCGTCTTCAGAGTGAACGTATCGGCACGCTGCAGTTTGGACAGCTCGGTCCAGCTGATCGGCATGGCCACCGGTGCCCCCGGACGCGCGCGCAGGGAGTACGACGCGACCGCCGTGGCACCGCGCCCGTTGCGCAGGTAGTCCACGAAGATGCGCTTGTTGCGCAGACTCTTGGTGGCTTTGGAGAGGAAACGGTCTGGTTCCGACTCGGCCAGCGCCTCGGCAAAACCCTTGGCGAAGCGTTTGGTCAGGTCCCAGTCGCAGCCCGGCCGCAGCGGCACCACCACATGGAGTCCCTTGCCGCCGGATACGCGCAGGAACGACTCCAGCTTCAGCTGCTTCAGTTTGCTGCGAATGTCAGCGGCTGCTTTCCTGACCTCGGAGAACGGCACTCCCGGGCCCGGGTCCAGGTCGAACACCACGCGGTCGGCGCGATCCGGCGATTCGGCGTGGCTCCCCCAGGGGTGGAACTCCAGCGTGTTGAACTGCACCAGCTCCATCAGCCCGGCGGCGTCGCGCACCACCAGATAGTCGCCCTGCGACCCACTTTCTTCCTTCAGTCGCACCGTGTCCACGATGTCCATCCCGGCGGTATGGTGCTTCTGGAAGAAGCACGCTTTCGCGGTGCCTCCAGGGCAGCGGATGACCGACAGCGGCCGCCCGACGACCTCCGGCAGGATGTAGTCCATGATGGCGGTGTAGTAGTTCCAGACGTCCTGTTTGGTGATGCCGTCGTCGGCGAACAGGACCTTTGTGGGCGATGAAAGCGACGGCATATCCTTGGCCGCCTTCTTCGATCTTGCCGACTTTCTGGCCGCCTTCTTCTGCGGGCCTGTCGATGTGCCCCGATCACTGTCTTTCAGATCACTCACCTGCTTGTCCTCGCGTACCACTTTCAATGACGGTTGGCGAAGCAGTTGCTGCCCGCCCATGCCCCGATAGAACACCTCCACCACGAAGCGCGGTTTGAACCAGGTGGCACTGCGAAGATCCGTGTCCATCTCAGGGATATGGACACTGGGGGTCTTGCTGCCAGCCTTGCCGATCAGTGCGCTGATTTCGCGCAACCGGGCGTCGGTGAAACCAGTGCCCACCCGGCCAGCGAAACGCCAGCCATGCTCGGGATCGGGTCTGGCCAGCAGCAGCGAGCCGAAGCCGGTCCGGCTCCCTTTGGGCGCGGTGTACCCGACCACGGCAAACTCGTCACTGGCCAGCTGCTTGGTCTTGCGCCAGTCGTCACTGCGGCCGCCATGGTAAGCACGGTCCGCACGCTTGGAAATGATGCCCTCGAAATGCTGCTCGCCCGCCATCTCGAAGGCCTTCGCGCCCTCGCCTTCAACGTGCGAACTGTAGGCCAGCTGCCGGGGGGAATCCTCCAGCAGCGACTGCAGGAGCTGTTTCCGCTCCAGCAGCGGTGCCTCTGAAACATCAACACCATCCAGGTGCAGGAGGTCAAACAACGCATATGTCAGCGAGCTTTGGCGCTCGCCGGACAGGGTGGCCTGCAACAGATTGAAGTCCTGTTTGGTGCCCTTGCCGGCGATCAGCTCGCCATCCAGTGCGGCAGAGTCCAGACCCAGCGCGGCCACCGCATCACGGATTTCAGGCACTTTGTCGGTCCACTCCAGCGCGTTTCGCGACCACAGTCGTACGACGCCTTTGTTGACCGTGGCCAGGATGCGGTAACCATCCCATTTGATTTCGTGCACCCAGGTATTGCCCTGCGGGGGGCTGTCACCGAGCTTGGCCAGCTGTGGCGCAAACGGTCCTGTTGGAGCGCCGGCCTTCCGGGCCCCTGCCAATGCCAGCGCCCGCTTGGCCCAGTCAACCCGCCGCCTGCGCGACTTCGGTGCCACCGTCGTCAGCCGCTTCTTGTGTGTCTTGCCAGTGCCCGCGCGCTTGCGATCCGCCGCCGGGGCCGAGGTGACATCCGCCAGCAGATCATCGGCCTCAAGGGGTCCGGCGAATGCGTCGTTGTCCTTGAACAGCAGCCACTGTGGTTGTCGCGCCGGCTTTCCCGAGCGCACCAGATGCCAGCTGCCCTTGAGCTTGTCACCGAACAGCTCGAAACGCAGGTGGCCCTTGGCGAGCTGTGCCTCGGCATCGCCCTCGGTTGACCACACCCCATGGTCGAACTGCGCCACATGGCCACCGCCGTACTCGCCTTGGGGTATCTCACCTTCAAAGCCGGCGTAGTCCAATGGATGATCTTCAACCTCCACGGCCATCCGCTTGACCTTGGGATCGTAACTGGGTCCCTTCGGCACTGCCCAGCTCTTCAACGCGTCCCCCACCTGCAGGCGGAAGTCGTAATGCCGGCGACTGGCATGGTGCAGCTGGACCACGAACAGGGCGCGATGGCCGCGTGGCGCGGCCTTGCCCGGTTCGGGTTCTCGGGTCTTGTCGAAGCTGCGCTTGCGGCGGTACTCACTCAGACTCATGCGGCGCTACCGGTCACGCGCGTTTGCGCGCCTTGGTCGCCGCCTTCTTGGCCGGTGCCTTCTTCGCTGCCGCCTTCTTTGTCGCTTTCTTGGCCGGTGCAGACTTCTTTGCTGCCTTGCTGGCCTTGGCGGGTGTGCGCCGGTTGCTGTCCAGGCTCTTCTGCAACAGGGCCATGAAGTCCACCACGTTGGTGGCGGCGTCTTCGTGGTGCTCGGGCTCCTCGAACTTCGTGGTGGCTCCGGCCTGCTTCATGCGCTTCTTGATGATGTCAGACAGACGCTCGCGGAACTCATCCTGGTACTCGGACGGATCCCAGTCGGAGGTCATGCTTTCGATCAGCTTCCGGGCCATTTCCAGTTCCTTCGGGGCCACCCGGTAGTCCTTGGCACTGCCTTTGGGCAGCTTGTACTCGTCCAGCGCCACCAGCTCCTGCGGGTAGCGCAGCAGGATCATGACCAGCGCGTCTTCCTCGGGCATCACCGCGCAGATGTACTCGCGGGTGCGGATCACCACCCGGCCGATGCCGACCTTGCCGGTGTCCTTCAGGGTTTCACGTAGAAGGACATAGCCTTTCTCGGCCTTCTTGCCGGGAATCAGGATATAGGGCTTCTCGTAGTAACGCAGGTCGATGCTGTCGGCATCGACAAAGGCTTCCACATCGATCGACTCGTGGGTTTCCGGCGCGGCGGCGGCAATGTCCTCCTTTTCGATGACGACATAGCTGCCCTTGTCGTACTCGAACGCCTTGACGATGTCCTTCCACGGTACCTCCTCTCCCGTATCCGCATTGACCCGCTCGTAGCGGATCGGCTTCTTGTCGCGGGCATCGAGCATGCGGAAACTCAGGTCCATGCGCCGCTCGCCGGACATCAGCGAAACCGGTACGTTCAGCAACCCGAATGAAAGCGAGCCGGTCCAGATCGGTCGTGGCATGGGCAGGTGCCCTCTGTGGCAGTCGACTGTATTTTTAGGCCCGCGCCGGTGGCGCATGCGTGAAGGCGTGTGATGACCGGTACATTTACGCAGGAAGCGGCCGCCGCAGATGCGTACATTCAGCGCATGCCGCTGCAGTGAGTCCGCCCCATGAC
>JAEXNZ010000383.1 GCA_023439425.1 Pseudomonadota bacterium | reverse complement strand
TTGATCGACACGCCGGCCATGCTGGCGCTGCCTTCGGCGCGGATCGGGCCCTTGCCGCCCAGCGGCACGCCGTCGCTGTCGATCACGCGGCCGAGCAGACCTTCGCCGACTTCGACGCCGCCACGGCCCAGCACGGGGACCACGCGGGCATTGGGCAGCAGGCCGTGCAGTTCGGCGCTGGGCATCAGGTAGGTACGTTCGCCGGCGAAGCCGACCACTTCGGCATCGACCCAGGCGCCGCCGGCCACTTCGACCTTGCAGCTGGCTCCCATCGGCGATTCGCAGCCGACCGCTTCCAGGGTGAGGCCCACTGCGCGACGCAGCACGCCTTCGCGGATCAGGCCGCGGCCGTGGGTGGCATCGGGCTTGATCCCGTCGAGCCGGGCTGCCAGGCGCAGGTTGCGGGCGGCGGCCCAGTCGGCCGGCGGCGGGGGCAGGGGTTCCGTGTTCATGCGCCGGCTCCGGTGGTGCGCAGCACGGCATCGAGCGCGCCGCGCAGACGCGCTTCCAGGGTGCCGTCGACGCGTACGGCCTCGGCGTGCACGCGCAGGTCGCCGCGGCTCAGGCTGAGATCGGGCACCAAGCGCTGCTGCGGGGACAGCTGCAGCAGCGGTGCAAGCGCGGCAATGTCGTCCGGATGCAGGCGCACTTCGACCTCGCGGCTGGCTCCGCCGACCGCGTCGACCGCTTCATGCACCAGCTGGCCGAGCAGGGCCGGGTCGGCCTCGTAGGCGCGGCCGACCAGGGTGCCGGCGATCCGCACGGCGAGTTCGCCCAGCGCGGCGACGACTTCGTTCTCCAGCCGCACCAGCGGCCGGCTGAAGTTGTCGAGGATGCCTTCGATCTGCGCCACCAGCCGGCGCACTTCGGCCTGGCCCTGGGCATGGCCATCGGCATGGCCGCGCTCGAAGCCTTCCTTCTCGGCGGCGTCCTGGATCTGCTGGATTTCTTCCAGGGTGGGCGGCTGCAGAACCGGTTCCGGTTCGAGTTCGGGTTCGAGCCCGGTGAGCTCGAAGTCTTCGTCCTGCGGCAGCGCGGGCGCAGCCAGCAGGTCGGGGGCCATCCAGCGTACGGCATTGTTCACAGCATGGCCTCCGCGCTGCCACCCAGGGTGACGGTACCTTCATCGGCCATGCGTTTGACGATGGCCAGGATTTCGCGCTGCGCGGCTTCGACGTCGGACAGACGCACCGGGCCTCGCGCTTCCATGTCTTCCAGCAGGATCTCGGCGGCGCGCTGGGACATGTTGCGGGTGATCTTGTCGCGCACCTTGATGTCTGCACCGCGCAGGGCCAGGCCCAGGCGTTCGCCGCTGACTTCGCGCAGCACCAGCTGCATCTCGCGGTCTTCCAGGTCGCTCAGGTCGTCGAACACGAACATCTTTTCCTGGATGCGCGCACTGAGCGGGGCGTCGATGCGCGAGATCTCACCCAGGATCGCCTGGTCCTGGCCGCTGTCCATGAAGTTCAGGATGTTGGCCGCGCACTGCACGCCGCCGATGTTGGACGACTTCAGGTTCTGGTTGCCGGCAAACTGGCGTTCCATGATCTCGTTGAGCTCATTGAGTGCGTTCGGCGGAATGCCGTCCAGGGTGGCAATGCGCAGCAGCACGTCGACCCGGGTGCGCTCGGGCAGCAGCTTCAGCGCATCGGCGGCCTGGTCGGTTTCCAGATGGGCCATGACGATGGCGATGATCTGCGGGTGCTCGTTACGGACCAGGTCAGCCACGGCGCGCGGGTCCATCCACTTCAGCGCGTCCAGGCCGGTGGTGTTGCGGCCGAGCAGGATGCGGTCGATCAGATTGCCGGCCTTCTCGCTGCCCAACGCCTGCACCAGCATGTTGCGGATGTAGTCGTCCGAGCCCACGCCGAGCGAGGTCTTGGAGCCCAGCTCGGTGTTGAACTGGTCCATGACCCGTTCGACCTGCTCGCGGGTGATGTCGCTCATGGTGGCCATGGCGATGCCGATCTTCTGCACCTCCTTGGGTTCCATGTGGCGTAGTACCTCGGCGGCCTCCAGCTCACCCAGGGACAGCAGCAGTACGGCGGCGCGCTGCACGCCGGTCAACGATGCGGGCGTATCAATCATTGGCCACCCACCCCTTGACCACCTGGGCCACGCGCTTGGAATCCGTCTTTACCGCTTCACGCGCCATGCGCAGTCGTTCCTCGTAGCTGTCCACCGGCAGGGCCAGCGGCTCGTTGCCGGACAGGTTGACCCGGTCGCCGGCCAGCAGCGGCAGGCCTTCGCCATCGTCCACCAGCTGCACGTCGGCGCTGTGCGGTTCCTGCGACAGTTCCTTGACCGGCTTGGCTGGACCGGTGATCGAGCGCAGCGCCGGGCGCAGCACGCCGAACAGCAGGGCCAGCACCACGATCGCCCCCAGCAGCAGGCGCAGGCCGTCCTGCACCTGCGGCAGCTCCCACCACTTCGGTGCTTCCACCGGGGTGGTCTCGCGCACGAACGGGGCATTCATCACGCTGACGGTGTCGCCGCGCTCGGCATTGAAACCGACGGCTTGCTTCACCAGCGCTTCGACGCGGGTCAGCTCGGCCGCCGACAGCGGTTGTTCCACGGTCTTGCCGTTGGCACCGGGGCGCGGCACGTTGTCCAGCAGCACCGCTACCGATACGCGCTTGATGCGGCCCGCGGGCTGACGGGTGTGCTGCAGGGTGCGGTCCAGCTCGTAGTTGCGGGTGGCGTTGCGCGAGGTTTCCGTCGGTGTCTGCGCGGTCGGCGGGGCGGCGGCCGCGCCCGGCGGGGTGTTGCTGGCGGCACCGGGGACGCCCTGCGGGCCGACTTCGGTGCTGGTGTTCTCGCTGGTCTGCTCGCTGCGCAGCTTCTGCGGCTCGCCGTTGTACAGCTCGCGCGCTTCTTCGGTGACCGAGAACTCCATGCCCACGCTGACTTCCGGATTGCCCCGGCCGGGGCCGGTCATCGGTTCAAGCAGTTCGCGGATGCGCTGGTTGAAGGAGGTTTCCTGGCGGCGCACCTGCTCGAACTGCGCGGCATTCACCGCCGCTTCGCTGTTCGGGTCGGACACGCTGAGCATGCGGCCGCTCTGGTCGACCACGGTCACGCGCTCGGCGGCGAGATCGGGAATGCTGGCGGCGACCATGTGCACGATGGCATCGATCTGGCCGCGTTCCAGCTGTTGGCCACCGCGCAGTTCCAGCACCACCGACGCGCTGGCCACGTCACGCTGGCGGGTGAAGGCGCTGGGCTTGGGAATGGCCAGGTGCACGCGCGAATCGCGCACCGGGCGCAGGGTGTTGATGGTGCGCGACAGCTCGGTTTCCAGCGAGTGCTGGTAACGGGCGTTTTCCATGAACTGGCTGACGCCGAAGCCCGGGTCACGCTCCATCAGTTCAAAGCCCAGTCGACCACTGTCGGTGAGGCCGGAACCGGCCAGTTTCAGGCGGGCGTCGTGCAGGTTCTTTTCCGGCACGGTGATGCCGCCGGTGGCCGGGTCCAGCTCGAACGGAATCTGCGCAGCACGCAGCAGGTCGGTGGCTTCGGCCGTGGCTTTCTGGTCCAGCCCGGTGTACAGCGGCACCATGCCGGGCTTCTGCGACCAGAAGAACACGAACAGGCCTGCCGCCACGGCCACGGCGATCATCGCCATCAGGCCGAGCCGACGGGTGATCTGCAGGCTTTGCAGCCGGTCAAACCACTGGCCCGCCTTTTCGGCGTTCAGGGATTCCTTGGTGAGCGACAGGGCCATGCGGGTCTATCCTTACAGCGGCATGTTCATCACGTCCTGGTAAGCCTGGACGAGACGGTTGCGGACTTCCACGGTGGCGCGGAAGGCGATCGAGGACTGCTGCGAGGCGACCATGACCTTGGCCAGGTCGGCACCGGGTTCGCCCAGTTCAAAGGCGCGCGCCAGCGCGCCGGACTTCTGCTGGGCCTCGTTGACGCCGGCCAGCGCACCCTTCAGGGTGTCGGTGAAGCTGGGGGCCTGTACGTCCTGGGTGCCAGCCAACCCCTGCAGTGCATTGGTCTGCGGAGTTTCGGCCAGCGGATTGACCGCAGTGGTCCCCATCTGGGTCTGATAGGTGCGGATCTGGGACAGGATCGAAGTGACGGAATGTGACATCTGGAGCGTTCCGAAAACAGGGATGGGGAGTACACCCGGA
>JAEXNZ010000382.1 GCA_023439425.1 Pseudomonadota bacterium | reverse complement strand
CAGCCACACTGCTGTTCAAGTTCGTCGATGATTTCTGCACCTGGCTGTTGAACGCCGACAGCAAGGTTGGCCAGACCATCCTGCTCAGCACCGGCCTGAGCGTCTCCAGGCTGGAGCAGGCCGGCGTGCTGCTGTCGGCGGTGCTGCGCACCTTCGTGGTCCTGATCGCGCTGCTGGCACTGGCCGCGCCCTTCGGCAATGTCGGCTCGATCGTGGAGCGCTTCGCGTCGCTGGCCAATGGCATTCCCATCGCCAAGGACCTGACGCTGGAGCCGGGCCGCATCGTACTGGCCATCGGCGTGCTGCTGGCCGGGCTGGGGGTGATGCAGGTGGTGCAGCGCTGGCTGGCCGACACCTACCTGCCCAAGACCGAACTGGATGCCGGTGCGCGCAACTCGATCAGCACCGTCACCCGTAACCTGGGCATCATCGCGGCGGTACTGTGGGCCCTGACCGCACTGGGCATCGGCTTCGAGAAGCTGGCGCTGGTGGTCAGTGCGCTGTCGGTGGGTATTGGTTTCGGCCTGCAGGCGATCACCCAGAACTTCGTCTCCGGCCTGATCCTGCTGGCCGAGCGTCCGGTGAAGATCGGTGACTGGGTCAAGCTGGGCGACCAGGAAGGCGATATCCGCCGCATCAACGTGCGCTCGACCGAAATCCAGGTGGGCGACCGTTCCACCCTGATCGTGCCCAACTCCGAGCTGATCACCAAGACTGTCCGCAACATGACGATGGGCAGCGTGCAGGGGCGCATCCAGATCCAGTTCAGCGTGCCGCTGAACACCGACGTGGTCACCCTGCGCCAGATCATGCTGGACACCTTTGCCGAGCACGTGGCGGTGCTGGACGACCCGGCGCCGTCGGTGTTCATCGACGCGATCAACAACGGGCAGATCGCGATCAACAGCTTCGCCTACACCTCCGGCCCACGCGCGGTGTATGGCGTGCGCAGTGACCTGTACTTCAGCCTGCTGCAGAAGTTCGCCACTGCCGACATCGCACTGTCGTCGCCCACCGACATCCACCTGGTCAAAGATCCCGCAGACCCGTAGCGCCGGGCTTGCCCGGCTGCCTTACCTCGTCGGAATCCTCCTGCGACGCCCTGGACCCATGCTTGATCGGTTTAAGCACCCCCTTTCCGGCCGATGGCTTGAACCGCAGTCCCTCGCCCACCTTGAACAGCACGCCCGCCGCGCCGCTGGATTCCGGATGCGTTCGCAGCACCGGGCCGTAGGGCAGTCGCGTTGCGGGGTCGAACAGATGCAGCGTGCGCCCCGCAGCGTTCGCCGACACCCCAACCACCAGCACATGCTCCACGTCATGCACGGTGCGCAGGCTCAGTGTCAGTGGTGAACCCTCGGGCAGCGGCGTGCCGCGCAGTACGGCCATGCCAGCGCGCAGCGTCCACGACCAGCGACCCGGGTACAGGCGCGGGCGGTTCAGCCAGGACCACATGAACTGCACGCCGCCGCCGAGGCCGTGCTGCACGATCCCGACACCCAAGCGGGTCACCGAGATGGTCCCGGCCAGTGGGTTGAGGGTGCCCAGCGCGGTACTGCCCAGCGTTCCCGCCAGTTCGCCAACACGTACGCGGGACAGCATCGAACCGGGGCGGGCCAGCACCCGCGAAACGCCACTGGCCAATGGCCAACCGACCAGCACGCCTTCCAGGTACAGCCCGAATGCGGCCAGCGCGAACTCGTCGCGGTCGGTCGAGCCGATCCGACGCAGATTGGCCACGAACGGCACGATGAACTCCACCGTTTTCAACCACAGCGGCTCATCTTTCAGATGCGACTCGAACGAGGTGGGTGAACGTGCTTCATGCAGGAAGGCGACCGGGTCAAGCCAGAAGAAGTCCTGCTGCACCGGTGCCACCAGCGCATGGAAGGGCGAGCGGGTCGTACCCGGTGGGATTGCAGCATCCGATGCGTTCGATGCCAGAGGTTCGACAATCACCGACGCGTTCCGCCCCGGCACCGGGCTCTGGTACTGCGCGTAGGCTTCCCAGTCCACATTGAGCCAGGTGCCACGGCGTACCTGCACCGTGGTCCACTTGCCGTTGCGCAGACGGACCTTGCGGCTTTCCAGCGTGCCGCCCACTGGCAGTTCACCTTCGATATCCAAGGGCAGGATCCGGCTCTGCAGCGGGAACAGCTGCAAATACCGCGGCCTGCCTTCCACGTCGATGCGGTAGACCACACCGAAGCGCCCCAGATACGGATGACGGTCCGCCGCCGTTTCCTGCTGTGCCTCCAGGTCCGGTACCGGTTGCCGCAGGGTAAACACGGTGACATTGCCGCGTGCGATGGCGGCACGTTCCGCTTCAGGACGCAGGTAAAGCGTCTCTTCGATCAGCACCCCATAGCCCTGCCGCGCGCGTACGAAGTAGTCGTCGAAGCGCTGCTGGAAGCGCGCCGTCACATTGCCCAGGCGGGCAAAGCCCTGCTGCATGGCGGTGTGGGTCTGGTTGTGGCGGCGCGCATGCTGCGCGTGACCCTGCGCGCGGCTGAGCGGCGTATCCGGCACGTAGTGTCGGCAGGGATACCAGTGCTGTGGGGCACGCAGCAGTTCGCCGGCGGCATACAGCTCGAACAAGGGGAAGCTGTGGCCAAACCACTCCCGGTCATTGCACAACCGCAGCTCGCTGGCATTCCAGGCCAGCCCCGCGAACACACCAGGGAAGCGCGGAAACACCCGTTTCAGCTCGGCCTCCACCATCGGCATGCGGTAGGGCAGGGGAGCCAGCAGGTCACCGACCGCGCTATTGATCCGGCGCACCCGTGCATCGAAGGCGGTCAGGGCTGTGGCTGTTCTCCGGCTGTGGTCGCGGTCCGGAGGCGCGTCGTCGTCCAGTTGCCGGAACACCTGCCAGTCAAGGGTTGGCAGCGTGCGCGCATCGATCGCCATCTGCTGCACCTCGGGTGGCACCTCCGGATCGTTCGCCAGCGCAGCCGACAAGGTGAGCAGCGTGGTGAAGTTCATCTGCGACCAGATGCCACGCTGGATGCTGTCGGCCAGGTGCACACCGCTGGCATAGTCGGCCGCTGCGATGGCACTGCCGAACAGCAGATGTGCGGGCGTGTCGCTGCCCAGCAGCTCGGGAGCCTGCTCCTGCAGCGCCAGCCGCACCGCCATGCCCTGCACGTCCGGGGTCATGCGGTCCAGGCTGCCCAGATAGGCTGCAAAGTCCCCGCGGATGTCGGCAAAGGTGCGTCCGCGATTGGCGTGTTTGTGCAGGCGGTAGCCGAGGACAATACGGTGTTCCCGGTTTGATGGTGGTCCAAGGTCGGCGACCAGCGCGACGACGGTGAGACTGCCCAGCACGGTGGATGAGGTCGCCCCGCTGGCACCGCCGCCGTACCAGCCCAGCGCGTCCAGCAGGTATGCCTGCAGCGCCCGGGCAGTGTCCGTGCGGACCATCTCGGAAAGTACGTAGTTGAGGCGCTCGGGCTCGCTCCAGGCGAAGCAACCCTGCTCCACCAGCGGGGCACCCAGATACTCGAGCAGGGTCAGGTGACCCGAACCCTGGCGGGCCAGGAACCGCGTGGTGGTCTCGCGCACGATATCCAGCGCTTCGGCGTCGAGCAGGTCACGCGCATGCACCAGGTGGGCCCGCATGCCCAGCCGGAGCTCGCCGAGAATGCGCTCGGCGCAGCGCTGCAGGCCGGTTGGCCCGGCGGACTCATGCGCTGTGCAGCCGCCATACGTCGCCAGCAGCCGTAATGGCTCGAGCTGACCCTGCAGATGCACGACGCCGCCCAGTCGCTGGGCATGGGCGCGCAGGGTCTCCAGCAGCGCCCCTGGCCCGTCCACCCCGGACCAGGCTTCGGTGGCGTTGATGCGTGCGCGTGCGCCGTCAGCGTACGACGCAAAGAACGTCCCATTGACGTCGTAGCTGGCCTGCAGCGCGGCATCCACTCCAGGCAGTGATCGATTCACCTGTGCGTGCGTGATCAGCTGCACAAACGCATCCAGCGCTGGATAGACGTCAGTGGCGGCCGCAGTGCCCAGCGCGGGACGGTAGCTTTCAACTCCGCCCGCGTCCACCGTTCTGAGCCGTCCGGTCACCTGATGCAGATCACCCAGTGCCTGTGCATGCAGCGGGTCCGATGTCAGCTGTCTGTGGCGGTCGTGAAGCTGCTGCAGCAGGGACAACAGCTGCAGGCGTTGCATGGCGGGCAGCGGGTGGCACGCCGATGCTTCCCATGGCAACACAACGCCCAGGTAATTCAGCACCGCGCTGACCGGAGGCGTTTCCCGGCGGGTGATGCAGCCGAAGCGGGTCGCGAGTGTGCGTTGCTGCGGCACGCTGGCATTCAACCGCAGCAGAGTGCCGCCTTCACGTGCTGCCACCAGAACGCGGTCGGCCGCGACGCGCAGGTCGCGGAAACGGGCATTCGCCTGACGCATCGGCAGCCACAGTGCGGGGCTTTCAAACAACCGCTGCAGGGCGTGCTGCGCCTCGCACCAGTCGTCCAGCAGTGGGGTCTGCGCTGAGACGGTCAGTGGCACGGTGTGCAGCGATGTCCCGTTACCGATGTGGCTCTGGTCAAACAGGTGCCAGAGCGCATCGGCTGCGGCTTGGTGATCCGGTGCTGGCGTCGGCGCGTCTGGAGGTGGCACGCGCTGCGCCGGCACTCCGCCGGGCCGCCGCAGTCGCCGTAGTTGCTGTAGTTGCTGGTCGATGTCCGCCATGCAGGCGTCAAACGTGGCGTTGTCGTAGGCAAGCCCCGGCCACGGCACACGGTAATAGGCGAGCATTTCTGACACGCTCAGGATGCCGTTGGCGCGCACCGGCGCATGTAACAACGCGGACAGACCGCGCAGCGCACTGGCCAGCGTCGCCATCGCGGGCGGCGGTGCTTCCGCATTGAACAGCGCCAGTCGCACATCACTGTCCCTGGCGCGGGCTATCACGGCCCCATGCTGTGGAAACTCCACGGTGTGCGGCAGCACGCCGCTGCGCTCGCACAGCTCGACGAATGCTGGCTGCTGGGACAGCCGGAGAAGTACGCGCCGGGCCAGCGCCAGATTGCCGCCCAGGATCGAGCGCGGATCGGGCCGCCAGTTGCGCCAGACCGGTGCGATACCCCGTATGGGTTGCGCCCTGGCCCAGTCCAGGTCATCGCGCAGGCGCTGCAAGGTCGCGGCTTCCTGCACTTCAGTTACCTCTGGCTCATCGGGAAGGCGATGCTCCAGCTGTCCGATCACGGCATCCAGTGTGAGGAGCGGTACGCGCGTTGCGTTGAGTGTGATGCCCAGATGGAACTGCAGGGCGCAGTGCAAAGGCACGCCCGCGTTGTCGTGGCATCCGCCGGCCTGCGTGACAGTGGACTGCAGCTGCTGCAGCAGCGCGCTGGTGCGCGGCGACCACGGCGCGTCTGCGTGCTGCATCTGCCGTGGATGCACCACCACGCGTGCATGGCTGAGCACGCGACGGCCCGACACCGTGCCATTGTCCATCTGCAGCGTGCACGGCGGTGTACGTTCGGCATACAGGACGTCCAGAAAATCATCCTCCTCGTAGAGACGCCCCAGGACCTGCTGCACGTCCCGCACCCGCTGCGCATGTAGGCCGCGGGGCACCAGCTGCAGCGTGCCGCTGGTGAGGTCGGCGCTGCTCGCGTTGGCGGGCGTGCTGTCGCGCAGGCCCCACAGCGCTTCGATCAACGCGACGCGGTCTTCGGCGACGCCGGGGTCTGTGCGCAGCACCGCCGCACCTGCGGGAACGGCGGCGGACAGCATGGCCAACGCCGTGGCGGCCGGCATCGCGGCTGGAGCCGTGCGTGACCGCGCGAACGCGGCGGTGCCCAGCGTTGCCGCAGCCAGCGGCAACCATGTGGCCACCGCGTCCCCGCTGCGGCCAGGGCAGGGGGCGGCCAGCAGCTGGCGCATGCCATGACCGATGGCATCCAGCCGATGCAGCGCCTGCGGCAGGCGAGTCAGGTCCCGGCCCAGCGCTGTAGCAGGTTCGCTGGCCGGCGGCAGCCGCGACCACAGCACCCACGTGGTCGCCAGCAGCATCAGCCGTAGCGGCGATTCCGAGGGGGCCAGCCGTGCGTGCAGCGCCTCGTGCGCATCCGCGAGTCCGCTGCCGAGGATGTGCAGTTCGGCCGGCAATGCAGTCAGTAACGGTTCCAGCCAGCCGCCTTCGCGCAGCGACGGCAGCGGCAGCTGGCCGAGCCATTCCAGCCACGGCAGCCATGCATTCTGTGCCAGCAACGCGGTGGCGCTGCGCGCATGCTGCAGCCATGCCAGCGCCTGCACGCCATATCCACCGAGCAGCCGATTGGTGACGACATACAGTGCGGCACCTGCCGCGCGCGGGGCTTGTAGACGGACCACCGCGTGGAGCAGCGCAGCCACTACCCGGGCGCACTCGGCCTGCCACCTTGATGCGCCTGCTTCGCGGTTCTCGAGTGCGGCCAGCAGCTGCGCGCGCAGCCGAGTCTGTTGCGCATCCGGACGATGTTCCAGCTGCGCAAGTAACAGCGTGGCAACCTCGCCAGGGCAGGTTGGGATGTCGAGCATCTGCCGCAGTCGGCTCTCGATGCGTTCCACTTCCGATGGCAGCAACGGACAGCGTCGCAGCACGCGGTCAAGCAGCGGATGCAGTGCCTCGTCGGGGGGAGGTGGTGCCGG
This sequence comes from Pseudomonadota bacterium, assembly GCA_023439425.1. GTDB lineage: Bacteria > Pseudomonadota > Gammaproteobacteria > Xanthomonadales > Xanthomonadaceae > Stenotrophomonas. The sequence goes on along the minus strand of JAEXNZ010000382.1, from coordinate 6,152 downwards.
TTGCGATTGGGGTAATGCGGCGTTGAACAGTGCGATCGGCACTGCACGCGCATCACTGGATGGGCCGCGCGTGGGTGCCGGTGGCGTACGGAATGCCCCCGCCGTAACGGGGGACGACAGGGCGGCAAACAGACAGGCACTCCAGCAGCGACGCGAGGCGCGAACGCAGCGACTCTACGAATCGCGCTTTGCCCTGAAGTGTGCGCGGCTTCCCATTTTCAATGGGCGAGAAGCGTCAACGCATGGTTACGACCGCCCCGGCCGACGCGAGGGCACCAGCGCGAAGGTATCCACGGCGAGCTTCTCGGCGTGATTCAGCCACGCGCGGATCTCCAGATCGTCGACCTCATGGTCCAGGCCGAACGGCACCGTGATACGACCCTCCGCGTCCGGCTCCACCCACTGCTGGGCTACCACCACCTTGCGCTTGGACGACACCGCTTCGATCCAGAACCCGCGGTTCGGGGCCTGCTTGGCGACCAGCTGCAGGATGTACTGGCCGGCCCGGGTGCGACGGCCCTTCTCGGTGATCATGTGCGCCTGGCGGATGCTGGGCACCGGCCCGTTGAACGCATCCAGCGGGGCATCCACCGCAAAGCCCTGGCGCAGCTGGTCATCGCGATACAGCTTGATGCCCTTGTCGCGGTGGACCAGGATGGCGCACCAGTCGCCATCGGCCGAGCCGTCCTCGAAGGCAGTGCAGCGGTCCACGTAAGCCAGTGTATTGGCGGGATCGGCCTGCTCGAACTGCTTGGAGGTGTTCTCCAGATACACCGACTTCAGGTCCCACTGCTTGTCATACTCCAGCAGCACCGGTGGCTGCACGTGCTGCAGGCCGACCACCACCTGGTTGTCGTCGTCGATGCGCAGCTGGCGGGTGGTGTCACCCAGCCACAGCGAGCGCGAGAAGGCGAGGTAACGCGGGAAGTCCTTGCCGCCGTCACGCAGTGCGGCCACGCTGGCGCTGTCTGCACGCTGCGGGTCAAGCAGCGAACGGCCGAAGCCGATGGCCTTGATGTCCGGGTCGACCAGGCTCAGCAGGGTGGCACCGGAGTCCAGCGTGGACCCTGCGGTGGTGGCCAGCTGGCGCGGTTCGATGTCCTTGCCCAGGAACAGCAGCAGGTTCTCACGCTTCTGCTTGGCCAGCACATGGCTGAGATCATTCGGCATGGCCAGGTGATCCGACGCAATGACGATCAGGGTGTCCTCGCCATACGGACTGGCCTGGATGCGGTCAACCAGCTTTGAGATCAGTCCGTCGGTGCACTTGAGCGCATTGAGCAGGCCAATGTTGCCGTAGTCACTCTGGTAGCGGGTGCGCTTGCAGGCCACCGGCAGGTGGCCTGCCGGATGATGCGTGTCCATGGTCAGCGTGGTCAGCATGAACGGCTGACCGGCCTTGGACAGCTGCATGAAGCGGTCATAGGCCTTGTCCAGCAGCACGTCGTCGTGCACGCCCCACGTCGAGAAGTGCGAGCGGGCGATCCTCTGCTGCTTGAACCAGGCCAGGTCATGCACTTCATCGAAACCATGCGTAGCCAGGAACTGGCCCTTGCCGGCAAACAGCCCGTTGGCACCGCCCATATAATGATTGGTGTAGCCCTGCTGCTTCAGGTAATCGCCCAGGCACACTGCCTCCGGCAGGAAGCTGCCCATGCGGTCCATGCTGTTTTCATCGCCCTGCGCCGTGGTCAGCGGCACGCCGCACATCGACGACACCAGCCCGGCGATGGTCCAGCCACCGCCCTCGGCCTGGGCCACGCCCCGCACGTCCAGCGACTGCGCGGCCAGACGGTTGAGGTTGGGCATCAGCCCCGGGAACGTGGCTTCGTCCAGATAGGTGCGTTCCAGGCTTTCGCCGTAGATCCAGACGATGTTGCGCGGCTTGCGCAACGGCTGCTGCGGCACCTGGTACTCCGGCGCAATGACGGTGTAATCAACCGGACGGGTCTGCTGGTACAGACGATGGCCATCGCGGTAGAGCGGGCTGACTGCGATGGCGACCAGCCACATTGCCGCAAAGCCGGCGAATACGGCGCCGCCATGGCGCGATTCCTTCCACTTGCGGCGGCGCACCAACAGCAGGGGCAGCAGCAGCGAGACCAGCGCAAGTGCGATGAAGCCGGCGATATAGCCCTTGAAGTCGGCGACGCCCGCGCCTTCCATGTCGGCACCCAGGTGATACAGGGTGGCCGCATTCAGGCCATCACCGGACAGCTTGTTGATCAGCCACCACGCACTCAATGCCAGCAGCAGCACCGACATCAGTGACACCTTCCACCACACCCAGCGACGCGAGGCCAGCAACAGTACGGTGAGCAGCAGCAGCGACAGCAACAGGATCCAGGTCATAGGCGGTGTTTCGCTTCCAAGCACGCCTGCATGACAGGCTGATGACCGGATCATGCCTGCGCGAACCTGACTGAAATGTTTGTTGAAGCGACGTATTCAGCGCTTACTACGCTTCGCCCGCGCAGGTGTAAAACCGGCGTGAACGCATGAATCCGTGTTCACCGATGGCCGCGTTCTTCCTTTGAACGCGCGCGCCGATCAAAGATCAACGCGCTGAGAATGATGCCCAGCCCCAGCACCACGCCGATCATCATCAGCATCATCGCGATGGCCGGGTATCCGAATAGATGCCAGCCAGTGTTGACCTTCATCATCAGTGCGGCCGCCAGAATCAATGCGGCGGTGACGATACCGGCAGAGACGCGGTTGGCGATCTTCTGCAGGTTCTCCATCAGCCGCGATTCCTCCAGCCCGGTCACCTTCATCTGCAACCGGTTCTCGGCCAGCAGCGCCAGAATGTCCGACATCTTGCGTGGGCCATCGCGCAGCAGTTGCTGTACTTCCATCGCCTCACTGGCGAGGTTGGCGGCCGACAGCGACTTGCGCAGGCGCGCACGCATTACGTGCTGCAGCTGTTTCTCGACGATGCGGCGCGTGTCCAGATCCGGTGCCAGCAGCCGGCACACGGTTTCCAGGTTGAGCAGCGCCTTGCCGAGCAGGCTGAGCTCGGGCGGCGTGCGCAGGCCACTGGCGGTGGCAATGCGGACCAGGTCCAGCACCACGCGGCCTTCGGAGAAGCTGTTGTTGGCGGCATAGCGTGCGATCAGCTGGCCGGTCTCGCGCAGGTAGCGCTCTTCATCGAACGCTTCCAGCCGCGTGCTCATGCCGATGATCTCATCGGCCACTTCCTCGCCACGTCCATCCACGGCTGCGAACAACACCTTCAGCAGGCGCTCGCGCAGCCGCGGCGGCATGTGCGCGACCATGCCGAGGTCGAAGATCGCCAGCCGCCCCTGCGGAGTGACGCGCAGATTTCCGGGGTGCGGATCGGCGTGGATCTCACCATGCACGAAGATCTGGTCCAGATAGCCGCGGATGAGTGCGGCGGCGAGGGGGGCCATCGGCTCCTCGGTGCGGCGCACATCCGGAATCATGTCCACGCGCACGCCCTGGGCCAGCTCCATGGTCAGGACGCGATGGCTGCAGTAGTCCCAGATCGGCTGGGGCACCCACAGCCGCTTGAATGGGCGCAGGTGCTGGCCGAAACGCTGCAGGTTCTCTGCTTCGGCCTGGTAGTCCAGTTCCTGCATCAGCGTCTTGGCGAATTCGTTGAGCCAGTCACGCAGGCGCACGCGTCGACCGACCTGGGTCAGGTGATCAGCGGCCAATGCGAAGCTGCGCAGTACTTCCAGGTCTGAGCGCAGCTGTGCGGCCACTTCCGGCTTCTGCACCTTGACGGCGACCTCGCGCCCGTCGTGCAGCTGCGCACGATGCACCTGGGCGATGGACGCGCAGCCCAACGGGGCTGGATCGAAGCGCGCAAACAGCTTGGACACCGACGCGCCCAGTTCCTGCTCGATGATGGCGTAGATGCGTTCGACCGGAATGGGGGCAACTTTCTCCTGCATCCGCTCCAGGGCGGTAGCGAACTCCACCGGCACCATGTCGGGGCGGGTGGACAGCATCTGGCCGAGTTTGACGAAGGTGGGTCCCAGCGATTCCAGGTCGGTGACGAACTGCTCCGGATTGCCCTCCGGTGGCAGATCATGCACTGCGCGGGCGTCCAGGTTCATGCCCGAGAACACCCCGGAATGCCGGTAACGCAGCAGCAGGCGCAGGATCTGGCTGCGACGGTTCATGCCTTTGACCAGCGACGGCGATTCGGGTGGGGTGGGCAGGGTGCTCAAGCAGGGCTCCGCGACAGGGCTCCCCGCAGTGTCGCCGCTGGCAGGTGGTGGAGCGGTGAATCCGGGCATCTTCCACGAACGCGGCCGGATCAGTCAGAATCGACGCACCTGAATGAACCTTGGATTGCCATGGCCGGTGCCAGCCTGTTTGCCCTGCTCGACGATATTGCGACGCTGCTCGACGACGTCTCGATCCTGACCAAGGTCGCGGCCAAGAAGACAGCGGGCGTGCTCGGCGACGATCTGGCCTTGAATGCCCAGCAGGTCACCGGGGTCAGCGCCAATCGCGAACTGCCGGTGGTGTGGGCGGTGGCGAAGGGCTCGCTGGTCAACAAGGCGATCCTGGTGCCGGCGGCGCTGGCGATCAGCGCGCTGGAAGCCTGGCTGAAAACAAAGGGGTTCCCGATCCCGATCGTGGTGCCGCTGATGATGATCGGCGGTGCCTTCCTCTGCTACGAGGGCGTGGAAAAGCTGGCGCACCGCTTCCTGCATTCCAAGGAAGAGGACGCGCAGCACAAGGCCGAGCGTGCCAAGGCGCTGGCGGATGAGAAGGTCGACATGGTGGCCTGGGAGAAGGACAAGGTGAAAGGTGCCATCCGCACCGACTTCATCCTTTCGGCCGAGATCATCGTGCTGTCGCTGGGCGTGGTGTCGGGGCAGCCGTTCATCAACCAGGTGACCGCACTGGTGGTGATCGCGCTGGGCATGACCGTGTTCGTCTATGGTCTGGTGGCGGGCATCGTCAAACTGGATGATGCCGGCCTGTACCTGTCGCGCAAGGGCGGCGCGGTGGCCGCGTTCGGTCGCGGACTCGTGGCTTCAGCCCCGTGGCTGATGAAGTTCCTGTCGGTAGCCGGCACCCTGGCGATGTTCCTGGTGGGTGGCGGCATCCTGGTGCACAACGTGCCGGCGCTGCATCACTTCGTGCTGGGCCTGGCCGGGCAGACCAATGTGGGCTGGCTGGTGGAAGCGCTGGGCAACCTGGTGGTCGGTGTGATTGCGGGTGCGGTGGTGCTGCTGGCGGTCACCGGTATCCAGAAGGCGCGCGGCAAATCCGCCGCGCATTGATTGGCGCTCAACCCGCCTGTACGCGGTTCTTGCCGACCCGCTTGGCCGCGTACAGGGCCGCATCCGCACGCTTCAACACGACTTCGGCGCTGTCTCCGGCCTGCCACTGGGTGACACCGGCACTGAAATGCACCGGTACCCGCTGCTCATCCAGGTGCAGCGGCCGTTGCGCCAATGAGCGCTGCAGCCGCAGCAGCGTCGACATGCTGTCCGCCGCCGGTGTTTCCGGCATCACGATGACGAATTCATCGCCGCCGATGCGGCTGACCACGTCGGAATTGCGCAGCAGCAGCTGACACACCGTCACCAGGTGCCGCAGCACCGCGTCACCACCGGGATGACCGTGTTCGCTGTTGGTCTGGTGGAAGTCATCCAGGTCCAGGAGCGCGATCGCCAGTGGATGCGCATGCCGGGCAGCACGCGCGATTTCCTTTTCCAGCAATTCATCAAAACCACGGCGGTTGAGCGCGCCGGTGAGAGGGTCGGTGCGGATCTGTCCGGACATGTCGCTCAGTTCAAGCTCGAGCTCGGCTATGCGGGCCTCGGCCTGTTCCACTTCGCGGCGTGCGTTGCCCAGGTGGTCGCGTGCCTGCAGCGCCTGCTCCTGCACCTTGCCGGTGTCGCGCAGCACGTCCTGCAGCAGCTGGTTGAGATCGGAAATGCTGCGTGCCTCCTTCAGCGCCATCGCATAGCTGCTGATCCGGTCGTGGTAGTCGCTGGTATGGGTGGCCATGCCATCGAGCTGTTCGATGAACTCGCCCATCAAGCCGCGCATGGCGGCCTTGCTTTCGACGATGCCCTGTTTGAGCAGGCTCTGCTTGTAGATGACCTCGCGCAGATTGTTGCGCGCCTGTTCCACCGAGTCGCGGTCCAGCGGACCCCCGG
>JAEXNZ010000530.1 GCA_023439425.1 Pseudomonadota bacterium | reverse complement strand
GTTCAAGACCCTGCTGCTGGCAATGCCGCTGGTGATGGCCGCGATGTCGGCCAGCGCCGCTGACAGCGCCGTGGGCCGCTGGAAGACCATCGACGACAAGACCGGCGAGACCAAATCCATCGTCGAGATCACCAAGGCGGCCAACGGCACCCTGAGCGGCAAAGTGCTCGAGGTCCTGAAATCCGACAAGGGCCCCAATCCGGTCTGCAGCGACTGCAAGGGGCCGAACAAGGGCAAGCCGATCAAGGGCATGACCATCCTCTGGAACCTGAGCCAGGACAAGGGCAGCACCACCGAATGGTCCGGCGGCACCATCCTCGACCCGGCCAACGGCAAGACCTACAAGTCCAAGCTGGAACTGCAGCCGGGCGGCAAGAAGCTGGATGTCTCCGGGTGCGTTGCCATCATCTGCCGCGCCCAGACCTGGGTGCGCGAATAAACAGCGCCCACCGGGCCGTTCACGACGACCCGAAGGCCGAAGCGGCGACGCTTCGGCCTTTTGTCTTGACAGGGCATGCGATAATCCCGCGTTCCCCTGGCAACTGCGTTCATCATGACCCGCACCGCTCTCGTCACCACCGCCCTGCCCTACGCCAACGGCCCCCTGCACCTGGGTCATCTGGTCGGCTACATCCAGGCTGACATCTGGGTGCGCGCGCGGCGAATGAGCGGCGGCAAGACCTGGTTCGTGTGCGCCGACGACACCCATGGCACCCCGATCATGCTCGGCGCGGAAAAGGCCGGGGTGACCCCGGAAGTGTTCATCGCCAACATCCAGGCCAGCCACGAGCGCGACTTTGCCGCGTTCGGGGTCGATTTCGACCATTACGATTCGACCAACTCGGCCGGCAACCGCGCCCTGACCGAAGCCTTCTACGCCAAGCTGGAGGCCAACGGCCACATCTCGCGGCGCTCGGTGGCGCAGTTCTACGACCCTGACAAGGGTATGTTCCTGCCCGACCGCTACATCAAGGGCATCTGCCCGACCTGTGGCAGCGCTGACCAGTACGGCGACAACTGCGAGGTCTGCGGTTCGACCTATGCCCCGACCGACCTGAAGGACCCGAAGTCGGTCATTTCCGGTGCCACGCCGGAAATCCGCGATTCGGAGCACTTCTTCTTTGAAGTGGGCCGCTTTGAGGCGTTTCTGCGCGAATGGCTGGCCGGCGATGTGGCCCTGCCCGGCGTGAAAGCCAAGCTGGGTGAATGGCTGAACGCAGAAGGCGGCCTGCGCGCGTGGGACATCTCGCGCGACGCACCTTACTTCGGCTTCGAGATTCCGGGCCAACCGGGCAAGTACTTCTATGTCTGGCTGGACGCACCGATCGGCTACCTGTCCAGCTTCCAGGCGCTGTGCGCGAAGACCGGCGAAGATTTCGAGTCGCACCTGCGCGCCGGCACCAGCACCGAGCTGCACCACTTCATCGGCAAGGACATCGTCAACTTCCACGGCCTGTTCTGGCCGGCGGTGCTGCACGGCACCGGGCACCGCGCGCCCACGCGCCTGCACGTGAACGGCTACCTGACTGTGGAAGGGGCCAAGATGTCCAAGTCGCGCGGCACCTTCGTGATGGCGCGCACGTACCTGGATGTCGGCCTGGAACCGGAAGCGCTGCGCTACTACTTCGCGGCCAAGTCCAGCGGCGGCGTCGACGACCTGGCCCTCAACCTGGGTGATTTCGTCGCCCGTGTGAACGCCGCCCTGGTCGGCAAGTTCGTCAACCTGGCCAGCCGCTGCGCCGGCTTCATCAGCAAGCGCTTCGACGGCCGTCTTGCCGATGCGTTGCCCGATGCGGCGCAGTACGACCGCTTCGTGGCGGCGCTGGGTCCGATCCGCGAGGCTTACGAACGCAATGATCCGGCGGCGGCCCTGCGCTTGACCATGGCACTGGCCGACGAAGCCAACCGCTACATCGACGACCAGAAGCCGTGGGTGATTGCCAAGCAGGAAGGTGCCGACGCCCAGCTGCAGGCCGTGTGCACCCAGGGCCTGAACCTGTTCCGCGTGCTGGTCACCGCACTGAAGCCGGTGCTGCCGACCACGGCCGCGCAGGCCGAAGCCTTCCTGGCCTCGCCGGTGCAGTCCTGGACTGACATCGTCCGCCCGCTCACCGCGCACACCATTGCGGTGTTCGTCCCGCTCTTCACTCGTATTGCCCCGAAACTGCTCGCCGCCATGACCGCCGCTTCCAAGGACACCCTCGCTGCCGCTCCGGCCGCTGCCGCCCCGGCCAAGGCCGCCAAGCCGGCGGCTGCCGCACCCGCTCCGGCTCCCGCTGCGGCCAGCGACGCTGCACCGGCATACATCGGCATCGACGACTTCGCCAAGCTCGACCTGCGCATCGGCAAGGTGTTGGTGTGCGAGTTCGTGGAAGGTTCGGACAAGCTGCTGCGCTTCGAACTGGACGCGGGCGAACTGGGCAAGCGCCAGATCTTCTCCGGCATTCGCGGCAGCTACGGCGAACCCGAAGCGCTGGTCGGCCGCAGTGTGGTGTTCATTGCCAACCTGGCTCCGCGCAAGATGCGTTTCGGCCTGAGCGAAGGCATGATCCTGTCGGCCGGCTTTGACGGCGGCGCGCTGGCACTGCTGGACGCCGACAGCGGCGCACAGCCGGGCATGCCGGTTCGTTGATCGGGCCCGGGCGTGGAGCTGGCGCTGTTCGATTTCGATAACACCGTCACCGACTGTGACACGTACGCCCGTTTCCTGCGCCGGGTGGCCACACCCGAACAGCTGGCACATGCCTGGTGGAAGGTCGGTCCGTGGTTGCTGGCGTATCGGCTGAAGTTGATTTCGGCCGAGCGTATCCGCGCGCGCGTCACCCGGCTGGTGATGCGCGACCGCCATGGTGATGACATTGCCGCCCAGGCCGCCGGCTTTGCCCGCGAGGTGCTGCCCGACGTGGTGCAGCCAAAGATGCTGGAGCAGATCCGCTGGCACCTGAAGCAGAACCATACTGTGGTGATCGTGTCCGGGTCGCTGGATTTGTACCTGCGTCCCTGGTGCGAGAATCTGGGCCTGGAGCTGATCTGCAACCGCCTGGAAGGCAAGGATGGCCGCCTTACCGGCCGTTACGCCGATGGCGACTGCGGGCCGCGAAAGGCCGAACGCATCCGCAAGCGTTATGACCTGTCACGGTACCTGCGCATTCACGCGTATGGTGACAGCAAGGAAGACCAGCCGATGCTGGCGCTTGCGCATGAGCGTTGGTATCGCGGCAAACTGATGAAATGAATGTCCCGCGCAGCCGACGCCACGCATGAATGCCTTTCGCACGCCCCTGACCGAACGCCTTGACCGGCTGCTGCCGCAGACCCAATGTGGGCAATGCGGCTTCGATGGCTGCCGCCCTTACGCCGAAGCCATGGCGCGTGGCGAGGCCGGGGTGGAGCGCTGCCCGCCGGGTGGCGATGCGGGCGCGCGGGCGCTCGCACAGGTGCTGGGTGTGACCGCCGTGCCGTTTGATCGCAGCCGGGGCGAACACAAGTCCGCCCAGGTGGCGCTGGTGGTGGAAGCCGACTGCATTGGCTGCACCAAGTGCATCCAGGCCTGCCCGGTCGATGCCATCGTGGGCGGTGCCAAGTACATGCACACCGTCCTGGCCGACCTGTGTACCGGCTGCGAGCTGTGCATTCCACCGTGCCCGGTGGATTGCATCGAATTGATTACGGCAGCGCCGCGGTAATCACGATCTCGACCTTCCACGCCGGGTCGGCCAATTTGGCCTCAACGGTGGCGCGCGCCGGGGTCATGCCGGCCACCACCCATTCGTCCCACGCGGCATTCATGCCGGCGAAATCGTTGATGTCAGCCAGGAACACTTCGGCGCGCAGGATGTGCTGCTTGTCGCTGGCCACCAGCGCCAGCAGCTTGTCGATCTCGGCCAGCACCTGCCGGGTCTGGCCGGTGATGTCCTGGCTGGTGTCTTCGGGAATCTGCCCCGACAGATAGGCAACCTTGTTGTGGACGGTCATTTCGGACATGCGCGGACCGACGTCAAAACGCTCCAACATGGGGAAGTCTCCTCTGCAATGGGCCTCCATTGTCGCCGATGCGATGAAGGCTGTCCGTGAGCAGGCTGAAACCCGCCATAGCGGGCACAGCCTGCCCTCTTGGCAATGGCAGGGCCGAAGCGCACGATGCGCCGTCGCGGTACGCCGCGTTCGTTGACGTCTTCATCGCCCTGCCCGGAGCACGCTGTCCAGATGACCGATACTTCCCCTGCGCCGGCTGCGGCGCATTCCGGCTGGCGGCGTGCCGCCACCGTGGTGTTCAGCCTGGGCATCCTGGCACTGGCCCTGCACGGACTGGCCAACGAGTTCGACGAACATGGCTACCGCGCCGTCCGCGAGGCGTTCCGCGCGCTGGGCAGCGGGCAGATCGCATTGACCGTGCTGCTGGGGCTGGCCAGTTACGCGTGCCTGATCGGCTTTGACGCCATTGGCCTGCGCCGCAGCGGCAAGCGGCTGCATCCTGCGCGGGTCGGTATCACCGCGTTCCTGGCACACACCCTGGGCCAGACGCTGGGTTTCGCGGCCCTGACCGGCGGTGCGGTGCGCCTGCGCGGCTATGGCAGCGCCGGGTTGAGCCTGGGCGAAATCGGCCAGGTGGTGCTGATGAGCACCCTGGGCTTCCTGTTCGGCGCGTGGCTGCTGCTCGGGCTGGCCTTCGTGCTGGAACCGGGTGCCGCCGCGCTCGCCCTGCCGGTGTCCGTGCAGGTGGTGCGCGCGCTCGGTGTGCTGGCGCTGCTGGCCTATGCAGTGACCGTGCTGCTGGTCGGCCGCGAAGGTCGCACCTTCACCCTCCGCGGGCACGCCCTGTGGCTGCCGGACCGGCGCACCATGCTCGGCGTCACTGCGTTGAGCGTGGTCGAACTGGTGCTGGCCGCGGCGGCGTTCTATGTGTTGCTGCCGATGGACACCCCCACTGGACTGCCCGGCTTCGTCGGGCTGTACCTGGTGGCGGTGCTGGCCGGGCTGATCTCCAGCGTACCTGCGGGCCTTGGCGTGTTCGAGTGGAGCCTGCTCAAACTGCTGCCGCAGGTACCACCTGCCGCCGTGCTCGCTGCCGCATTGATCTACCGGGTCACCTACTACGTGCTGCCGCTGCTGCTGGCCACCGTGCTGGCGGTTGCGCCGGCGCTGCGGCGTCCATTGCGTGCGGGTGCCGGTGCCACCCGCGCCGGCTGGGGCGCACTGCGCCCGTGGTTGCCGCAGATCATCGCGCTGGCGGTGTTCAGTGTGGGCGCGGCGCTGGTAATCGACGGCACCCTGCCCACCCCACGCCGGCATCTGCTGCACGCCTCGCTGCCGGTGCTGGAGACCTCGCACCTGCTGGGCAGCCTTGCCGGGGTGGCCCTGCTGCTGATCGGCCAGGGCCTGCAGCGGCGCAGCCACGCGGCCTGGGTGCTGGCACTGGGTATCTGCGTGGTGGCTCCGCTGCCGATCTGGCTGCGCGGCGGGCAGGTGCTGATCGCGCTGTCGGCGGTACTGGTGGCGATGGCGCTGTGGGCCTCACGACGCGAGTTCTATCGCCAAGGCGCGCTGCTGGATGAGGCGTGGTCGTGGCCGTGGATCCGCAACCTCGGGCTGGTGCTGGTGGCGGTGATCTGGCTGCTGTTCTTCGTCTACAGCCACGTCGAGTACCAGAACGAGCTGTGGTGGCAGTTTGCGGTGCAGGGCAATGCACCGCGTGCACTGCGTGCGCTGCTGCTGGTGGCCATCGCACTGACGGTGTTCGGCCTGGCGCGCCTGCTGCACAGCACCCGCACACCGCTGCAGCCGGCTGACGCGGCGGCGCTGGATGCACTGGCTCCGGTGCTGGCCGGAGCCGAAGATACCCAGGCCTGCCTGGTCCTGACTGCCGACAAGGCGGTGCTGCGCGATGACGCGCAGCGTGGCTTCGTGATGATGCAGCGCCATGGCGGTTCGCTGATTGCGATGGGCGACCCGGTGGGCCCGCCGGAGGTCGCGCGGGCATTGATCTGGCGCTTCCGCGAGGAGGCCGACCGGCTGGGCCTGCGCCCGGTCTTCTACCAGGTCGGCGAGGCCTACTGGCAGACCTATCTGGACCTGGGCCTGAGCCTGGTGAAGCTGGGCGAGGAAGCGATGGTGCCCTTGCACGACTTCACTCTGGAAGGTCGCGAGCGCGCCGACCTTCGCCAGGCCTGGAATCGCGGCAAGCGCGGCGGGCTCAGCTTCCGGGTGGCACCCGCCGACGTGGTGCCGGCACTGCTGCGGGCGCTGGCGGAGGTCTCTCAGCAATGGCTGGATGACAAGGCCGGCGACGAAAAAGGCTTCTCGCTGGGCAGCTTCGATCCGGCTTACTTGTGCCGTTTCCCGGTCGCGCTGGTCGAAGCAGAAGGCCGTATCGTGGCGTTTGCCAATCTGTGGCAGGCACCGGCGGGGCATGAGCTGTCCGTGGATCTGATGCGGCATGTGGATGACGCCCCGAAGGGCACGATGGACTACCTGTTCATCGAGTTGTTCCTGTGGGGGCGTGCGCAGGGTTTCCAGCGTTTTTCACTGGGTATGGCCCCCTTGTCGGGCTTGGCCCAGCACCGGTTGGCAGGGCGCTGGAACCGGTTTGCCAACCTGGTCGCGCGGCACGGTGAACGCTTCTATGGGTTCAGCGGTCTGCGACGATTCAAGTCGAAATTCGCGCCAAGCTGGCGCGCGCGGTATCTGGCCGCACCCGGCGGCATGCATCTGCCGGCGGCGTTGTTGGATGCAACGCGGTTGATCAGCCGGGTACCGCGATGACACGCTCATTGCGCTGGCACATGCTCCAGCAGCGTGCGTGCGAGCAGGTCATAGTCGCCCTTGAAATGGTGATCTCCCGGGAGGGCAATCACCTGCGCCTGACCAGGCTGCAGATCCGGGCACAGTGCGTCCTCGTCATCCTTGCCATACAGACACAGCGTGCGCTGCGCCGGCAGCTTGGCGATCTCCGGGGCGATCGGCAGGCCATCGCCGCCACCGCCCAGCCAGTTGCTGACGTGGAATTCGTAATCGGCGTTTCGCCCGACCGACATCAAACCGATCAACGCAACCGAATCCCGCGAGGCTGGATCAAGCTGGTTGATCGCCGCGGGCAACACGTCCGCGCCCTGTGAAAAGCCCACCAGCAGCAGCCGCTTGCGCTGCCATTGCTGCTGGTAGTGCGTGGCGATGCGCTCGAGGTCGCGGGCGAAACCCGTCGGCGTACGCTGGGTCCAGAAGTAGCGCAGCGAGTCCACACCGACCACGGCCACACCCGCCTCAGCCAGCGATGCGGCCACCTCCTTGTCCAGGCCGGCCCAGCCGCCATCGCCTGAAACGAAGATGGCCAGCGTGTCACCGGCCTTGGCCGCAGGAATTTCCACTACCGGCAGGCCGTTCAACCCCTGCGGCGGCGGTGCCAGGCTGACGCCCTTCTGCGCGCCCAGCACCTGCGCGGCGGCCAGCAGCCCCGGTACGTCGTCGCCGCGGCCAGTACGCCGGAACTCGCGCGCCAAGGCCACTTTGCGCACGAACGCGGCGGCACTGCCCGCCGGGCATTGCGCATCGCCCGCAGCGTTCAACCAGGGGAAGTTCAGCTCGGTGGGCTGCAGGCGACCATGGCTGACGCCCGCTCCGCAGACCTGGCGTTCGCGCACCGCGTCGGGACAGAAGCCGCTGGTCAGCAGGCCCGCAAACACCTGGGTGTCGGCCTGCGCCGCCACCGCATAGGCCAGCTCAGCACCGCGACCATCGCCGGCGATCAACGGCAAGTGGTAACCCGGCACGTGCAGATATGCCTGGAAAAAGCGCGAGAAATTCTCCACGTCGCCGGCCCCGAACGCACAGCTGCCGCCATCGGCGGCAACCACCTGTTGCAGTCGCGCGACGTCCACCCGCGCCACCAATGCCCCTTGCGCACGCAGGGCCTCGATGCGGTGCGTGGTCAAATCCGCTTCTCGACCACCGTCAAACCACACCACCACGCGCTGCGGCTGTCCCTCGGGCACGTACACCGGTACCTGCTGGAAGCGCCCGTGGCTGACCTGCTGCGGAGCGGCCTGCACGCCGACGCTCAACAGTCCGAACAGCACAACACCCCAGCACGACCGCCTGCCCACGCTGATTGCCCGCATCGTGACACTTCCCGGAAAAAGTCCGCCCACGATACGCCGGTGGCGTGCCAAGGGGATGTACAGAGCGTGGCGAGGTGAGGATGCCGGGCAAGACCCGGCATTACATAGATCGATTCCGGGTCTGGCGCCATTGCTGCAGGGCGACGGCCGCCAGCCACAGCACCACCACCGCAATGACCAGCTTCTGCCCTGCCCCACGCGGCGGACCGCGCCACAACACGTGCAGCCATAGCAGCGCGAAGCACAGCCAGGCCCACCACCATGCCAGCGCCGCCCAGCGGCTCCAGCGCGGGTCGGCGCGCAGGTACCAGCTCTGCAGCAGCATGGCCACGCTCACGCACAGGAAGGCGGTGTTGGCGGCCAGGCCGTGCACCAGCGGAGCCAGCAAGGGAGCCATCTCCGGTAGCCAGCTGTCGCCTATTGCGACCCCCATCAAGCCAAGGCCGGCCACGACGAACAACAACGGCGCGGCGGCACTGCGCCGCGGCGACTGCAGCCCGGCATGCAGCGACCACGCCAACAGCATGATCGCCACTGCCAGCACGCAGTAGGCGGTGCGCAATGCCAGACCCCAGGGGCCGTGCAGGTAAAGGCTCAGGGTCGCCTGTACCCAGTCCAGATCATCCCGGGCCCATTGGGTCCAAAGTGCGGTGAGCACGAAGGCGCACAAAGCCAGCAGCGCCACCATCGCAATCGATGCATGGGCACGGATCGAAGAAGGCATGGCGGCCGGCGGGGTCATGCGTGCGCTGGCTCAGGGAGCCGCATCAGGATGGCGCAGCTTCCATGCCGCCAACGCAGTGCGGTAGCGCTGCAGCTCGTCGCTGTATAGATCCAGCACGCACAACGGGCAACCACTGCCACAACATTCGTTGGGACCGGGCTCTTCCGGCGGCAGCGGGCGGGGATCGGCATCAGGCAGTGGAACGGGATCAGGCATCGGCGCAACGGCATGCAGGTGAACCCCGACAGTGTAAACGAGGCTCAACGGCCCAGCCGACGACGCAGGTTGGCGCGTGCCGCCGCATCCAGGCGCTGGTGGAAGAAGTCGCTAAGGAAAATGCGCGGCCGCTTCAGCAGTTGGGTCAGGAACTTCCGCCGATTGAGCCGGAACAGGAAGCCCGGCACATGCCCGGCGTATTCCTCGGCGATGCCGCGGTCATAGGCGTCGAAGACCTCGGCCGGGGCTCCCAGAATGGCCATGTCGCAATCCAGGAACAGCGCGGCCTGGTCGTCCACGTCGCCCCGCCCCAGCGCACCGTGGCGGGCGGTCAGTCCGATCAGCTGCTCCACCCGCCCCACGTCGACGCCGGCCCCAGGCAGCCAGCGCTCGATCTGCGCCCGCGCCAGCGCGGCAGAGCGGGCTTCGTTGTCGCTGCGCCCGGCATCATAGATCGCGTCGTGATACAGCGCCGCCAGCTGCACCTCGCGCGGCTGGGTCCAGCCGGGACCTTCGGCCACCTCCTGGCAGTGCTGCAGCACGGCGCGCACGTGGGCGAAGCTGTGGTACGCCCGCGGCGGCATCGCGTAAGCGGCTTCGAGGTCAGCCTGCATGGCCGCCGGCAGGAGCACGGGTGCGAAGGTCATGGCCGCATGATTGCTGCGAAGGGGGCCGCTGGCAAGCGGCAAAGGGCACGGCGGGCCGACAAGCGGCGCGCTACGGTCGCCGCCCGGGCCTATGCTGAAGCCGGACCGCCACATGGGTTGGGAGGTGACCGCCATGTCCACCGTGAACGTTCGCACCCTGCTGATACTCCCGCTGGTGGCGCTGCTGGCGGCCGCGCCGGTTCGGGCCGACCCGCCGCGCGCGCCGGCCGTCACATTCCCTGCGGTACAGGTTGCCGCCGACCCGTCGATCGGCGCGCCGCCCAGCGCCGACCAGATTCTGGCCATACCGCCGGCATTACGGACCCTGCTGCAGCAACGCGTGATCGCCGCCGCCAACTCCCGTGAGCAACGGCTGGAAAAGCTCGTGCACCTCATCTTCGATGCTGACGGCATGCATCTGGAGTACGACCCCTACGCCACCCACACGCTGACCGAAACCTGGCAGACCGGACGTGCCAACTGCCTGTCATTCACACTGCTGTTCGTCACCTTGGCGCGCGCTGCAGGCATTGATGCGCGGGTGCAGGAGGTGGCGCAGGTGGTGACGTGGTACCAGGACGAAGGCGTGATCTACAGCGTCGGGCATGTGAATGCAGGCGTGGAACTGAACAACCGCACCGCCGTGGTCGACCTGGACCGCAATGTGCTCTACGACCGTTACGGTCCACGCCCGATCACCGAACAGCGTGCCCTGGCGCACTTCTACAACAACCGCGGTGCACAGGCCATGGCGGCGGGCGACCTGCCCGCGGCCAGAACCTATCTGAAGGCCGCGCTGGACCTGTCACCGGAATTCATCCCGGGCTGGAACAATCTGGGCGTGCTGGACACGCGCGAAGGCCGCATGTCGCAGGCACGGCAGGATTTCGAGACCGCGCTGCGGCTGCAGCCGCGCCATGCGGCCGCATTGACCAATGCCAGTGCGCTGTACCAGCGCCTGGGCGAACCGCAGCTGGCACAGCAGCTGGCCAAGCGGCTGCAGCAGGTGGAGCGCAAAGACCCCTTTGCCCAGTTCCGGATGGGCAACCAGGCTGAGGAGCGCAAGGACTACGACAAGGCCATCCACTATTACCGGCAGGCTATTGCCCTGTACGGCACCGCGCACCAGTTCCACTTCGGCCTGGCGCGGGCCTACTTCCTGGCTGGAGACAACACCCGGGCATCAAAGGAAATGCAGCGCGCGCGCGACCTGGCCGGCGAGGACGCCAGCGTGCTGCGTGCCGCCTACCAGGCCAAGCTGGACAGCCTGAAACGCTGGCAGAAACGCACCGCTGCGAATTGAGCCTCAGGCCTTCTTGAGGAAGCAGGTCTTCAGCACCAGGCCCTTGATCTTGTCCGAGTTGCCTTCGATATGCTCGGCGTCATCTTCGACCAGCCGGATGTTGCGGATGACCGTGCCCTGCTTGAGCGGAATGGAAGATCCCTTCACCTTCAGGTCCTTGATCACGGTGACCGTGTCGCCGCTTGCCAGCACGTTGCCGTTGCTGTCGCGGACCACCAGGCCGGCCGTATCGGCGTCGCCTGCCGCCCATTCGTGGCCACAATCGGCGCAGATGAACAGCGCGCCGTCGGCATAGGTGTTTTCAAGGGTGCATTGCGGACAGGCAGGAACGGCAGACATGGGGGC
>JAEXNZ010000528.1 GCA_023439425.1 Pseudomonadota bacterium | reverse complement strand
CCCCCCCCCCGCCCCCCCCCCCCCCCGGCTCTACATCCAGGGTGACCGGTTGTTTGCGAGAAGGTGCAGGTTGCCGGTCGTTTGCAAACGTGGGGTCCATGGCGCAGCCCGGTCCACATGCTACGCTGGGCTGTTGCCCACCCTGCCGGCTACCCATGACCGCTTCGCGTAAGCCCCGTTTTGATTCCCCCAATGCCGGAGCTGCCTTCCGGACGCTTTGGCCACTGCTGGGGGTCATGCTGTTCTTCCTGGGCAGCGGCTTTCTGGCCAGCAAGAACATCAGCACCATCCGGGAAGGCAGCGCCGAAGTCATCCGCTCGCAGGAGACGATGACGGCCTTGAGTGACGTGCTTTCGTCGGTGCAGGATGCCGAGACCGGCCAGCGTGGCTACCTGCTTACCGGCAATGAGGCCTATCTGGAGCCTTACGAAACCGCGCTGCAGAGTGCCAAAACCCAGCTGCAGACCATGGAGCAGGCGCTGGGCTACGACCCCGCCCAGACCGAACGGCTGCAACTGCTGAAGCGCGGGGTGCAGGCCAAGCTGGAAGAACTGCACGAAACCATCGAACTGCGGCGCAACCAAGGGTTCGAGGCGGCCCTGACCGTGGTCAATTCCAATCGCGGCAAGGCCGCCATGGACGACATCCGCGCACGTCTGACCGCCATGCGTACCATCGAGCTGGACAAGCGCGCCGATCGCCTGGCCGAGATGGACGCGGCGTACAGCGCGGCGCTCACCACCGGCGCGGCCACCGCCGTGCTGGGCATCATCCTGACCACCCTGATCGCCTTCCTGCTTCGCCGCCACGCCCGCGCACGCGAGCGCAGCGCCTGGTTGCAGCAGGGCCGACTGGAGCTGACCACCGCCACCGGCGGCGACCTGGACAATGACGTGCTGGCCAAAACCAGCCTCGGCTTCCTCACCCGCTATACCGGCGCCGAGGCCGGCATGCTGTTTGTCCCAACGGACGCCGGTTTCCAACGCATCGGTGCGGTGGGTACCACCTCGGTTGTCGACATCATTGAAGGTGGCGCGGTGCGTCCTGCCGAGTCCCTGCTCGGCCGCGCGGTGGACGAGAAGCGCGTGCTGCTGGTATCGGATGTGCCGGCCGGCTACTTCACGGTGGGCTCGGGCCTCGGGCAAAGCCAGCCCCGCCATCTGGTCATCGCCCCTGCCATCCACGAGGGCGAAGTGACCGGAGTCATCGAACTCGGCTTCTTCGGCGCAGTGCCCGCCGAGGTCCTCGAACTGCTGGAGCTCACCTCGGGCGACCTGGCCGTGGCCCTGCGCTCGGCCGCCTACCGCGCCAAGCTGTCCGAACTGCTCGCCCAGACCCAGGCCCAATCCGACGCCCTGCAGGTGCAGAGCGAGGAGCTGAGGGTCTCCAACGAAGAGCTGGAGGAACACAGCCGTGCCCTGCGCGCTTCCCAGCATGAGCTGGAAGAGCAACAGGCGGAACTGGAACAGACCAACAACCAGCTGTTCGACCAGTCGCTGCAGCTGGAGGAAGAGCGCGACAAGCTCGCCCGCGCCAATGCCGGCATCGTGGCCGAGGCCAACAAGGTGCAGCGCGCCAGCCAGTACAAATCCGAGTTCCTGGCCAACATGTCGCACGAGCTGCGCACGCCGCTGAACTCCGCGCTGATCCTTTCCAAGCTGCTGGGTGACAACCGCGACGGCAACCTCACCGCAGAACAGGTGAAGTTCGCTCGCACCATCCACTCCTCCGGCTCGGACCTGCTGAACCTGATCAATGAGATTCTGGATCTTTCCAAGATCGAGGCCGGGCATATCCAGGTGCATGCCGAGGCCTTCAGCGTGGAAAAGCTGCTGGCGGATATCGGCACCCTGCTGGGTCCGGTTGCCGCCGAGAAGGGTTTGACGCTGAACGTTTCCATGGCGGACGGCTGCCCACCGGTGATCGAATCCGACCGCCAGCGTCTCGAACAAATTCTGAAAAACCTGCTGTCGAACGCGCTCAAGTTCACCGAAAAAGGCGGCGTTTCCGTGACAGCATCGGCGGCGCGCGATGGTCTGGTGGTGTTCGCCGTAGCCGACACCGGCATCGGTATCGCACCGGACCAGCAGACGCGCATTTTCGAGGCCTTCCAGCAGGCCGACGGCTCGATCAGCCGCCGCTATGGCGGCACCGGTCTGGGGCTGTCCATTTCCCAGGAGCTGGCGCGACTGCTGGGCGGCCACATCACCGTGGACAGTGAGCTCGGCAAGGGCAGCTGCTTCCGGGTGCTGGTGGCAGGTCGGCTGGTCACGGCAGAGCACCCTGTTGCGCCCGTGGCGGAGCGCATTCCGGTGCCGGCGCAGGAGACCCGCCCGGTGCCGGTTGCCACGCGCAACAACGGACGCGGACTGATTCTGATCGTCGAGGATGACATCGCATTCGGCGAAATCGTGCGCGACCTCGTCACTGAAATGGGCTTCAGCGCGCAGCTGGTGCACAACGCCCGCGATGCGCTGGCGGCCACCCGTGCCGAGCTTCCGCATGCGATCGTTCTGGACATCGGCCTGCCCGACCAGTCAGGTCTTTCTGTGCTGGACATCCTGAAGCACGACATGCGTACCCGGCACATTCCCATCCACGTGGTGTCCGCGATGGATCATTCGCACAAGGCGCTGTCGCTGGGTGCCGTGGGCTACCTGGGCAAGCCGGCCACCCGCGAGCAGCTGGCAGACGTGCTCGATTCGCTTGAGCGTCGCCTTCTGCAGCGGCCACGCCTGGTGCTGGTGGTGGAAGACGATGCCGTCCAGCTGGACGCCGTGCGTGAGTTGCTGGCCGGCGCCGATGTGGAAACGGTGGGTGCCGGGTCTGCCTCGGAGTGCCTGGAGGCGCTTTCCCAGCATACGTTTGACTGCATGGTGCTGGACTTGACCCTGCCCGACGCCTCGGGTTTTGAGCTACTGGAAATGCTCAGCGAGAAGAGCACGTACGCCCTGCCCCCGATCATCGTCTACACCGGACGGGATTTGTCGCCGGCGGAAGAGGTGCGGCTGGGCCGCTACTCCAACTCGATCATCATCAAGGGTGCGCGCTCGCCGGAGCGTCTGCTGGATGAGGTCACCCTGTTCCTGCACCAGGTGGTCAGCAACCTGCCCGAATCCAAGCAGGGCATGATCCGCATCGCGCAGCGTCGCGACAGTGCGATGGAAGGCAAGCGCGTGCTGGTGGTCGAGGACGACGTGCGCAATATCTACGCGCTGATGAATGTGCTGGAGCCGCAGGGCTGCAAGGTGTCCATTGCACGTAATGGGCAGGAGGCCATCGATGTGCTGAAGGCGGCCGTCGACGGGCCGAACTCCATCGAACTGGTGTTGATGGACATCATGATGCCGGTGAAGGATGGCCTCACTGCGACCCGTGAGATCCGGGAGGATTCCCGGTTCCGGAACCTGCCGATCATTGCGCTGACGGCAAAGGCAATGCCGGATGACCAGCAGCAGTGCATCCAAGCGGGCGCGAATGACTACATTGCCAAGCCGTTGGATGTGGACAAGCTGATTTCGCTAGTGCGGGTGTGGTTAATGGCGTGACGCCCTGGGGTGCCCGTGATTGATGGCCTGACACCCCCGCGCGCATGTGGCTGATGGCCTTGGATCGTAGAGCCGGGGGGGGGG
>JAEXNZ010000527.1 GCA_023439425.1 Pseudomonadota bacterium | reverse complement strand
GCTGTTCGAATCGTTCGCCTACAAGCGCGGCGTGCCGGCCGAAGCCGACTTCGTGTTCGACGCCCGGGTGCTACCCAACCCGCACTGGGACCCGGCGCTGCGCCCGATGTCCGGTCGTGAAGCTCCGGTCCGCGACTATCTGGACGCCCAGGCCGATGTGCAGCGCTACACCGCCCAGCTGACTGACTTCCTGGACACCTGGCTGCCGCGGCTCGGCAACGACACCCGCAGCTACGTCACCGTGGCCTTTGGCTGCACCGGCGGCAAGCACCGCTCGGTCTACCTCGCTGAACGCATGGCACGGCACGCGCGTGAACAGGGTTGGCCGGAAGTGGCCACGTTCCATCGTGAACTGGATTAGACAATCCCGCATTGCCCCCTAGTCCCAATTCATCTTGACCTGTTAACGTTCGGTAATGACCTGTGGCATTCTCCTTGTAACGCACCCCGGTGTTGGCGCTTCCCTGCTGGAAGTGGCAACCCGGCTGCTGCGGCATCTGCCGCTGAAGACGGAAGCATTTGAAGTACCGTTCGACGCAGATATGGACGCCCTGCTCCCGCTCGCCTCGGCCGCTTTGCGCCGTGTCGACAGTGGCGAGGGTGTTCTGATCCTGACCGACCTGTATGGCGCCAGCCCGAGCAATCTGGCAGCGCAGCTGGCCCGCCTGGGCACCCCGGCTCGCCGGGTCTCAGCGCTGAGCCTGCCGATGTTGTTGCGAGTGATGAATTATCCGGAACAGGGACTGGATCAACTGCCCGCCACTGCGGCGGCGGGCACTCGCAATGGAGCGATTGTCGACGATGCTTGAACGTGAACTCACCGTATCCAACCGCCTGGGACTGCATGCCCGCGCTACTGCCAAACTGGTGCAGGAGCTGGCTCCGTTCCGCTGCAACGTGACCATGATCGCGCGTGGCCGTGAGATCAACGCCAAGAGCATCATGGGTGTGATGCTGCTGGCCGCCGGCCAGGGCACCCCGGTCACCGTGCGCATCGATGGCGAGGACGAAGCCGCCGCGATGGACGCCGTGGTGTCCCTGTTCGAGCGGCGCTTCGACGAGGACAACTGAGCATGCCCGGGCAGCCGTCGCGGACCGCTTCCGGCGCGCTGCTGCTGACCGGTCATGGGGCCGCCCGCGGTCATGCCCTCGGTCGTGCCCGGGTGCGCCTGCCACATGTGCTGGAGGTGGCCGAGCAACGCATTGCGGCCGACCGCGTCGATGCCGAACTGGTCCGCCTGCACGAAGCCGTAGATGCGGCGCGGGTGGAAATGCACGAGCTGCGCCAGCGCCTGAAAGGGGCGCTGGACAAGGAAATGGGCGAGATCCTCGATCTGCACGCCCTGCTGCTGGACGACCCCGAACTGCTGTACGGGCTGGATGAGCTGATCCGCAGCGGTCCCTACAGCGCCGGCTACGCCCTGCGCGTCCAGCGCGACCGTCTGGCCAAGGTCTTCGATGGCATGGACGATGCCTATCTGAAGAGCCGCATGGACGACCTGGATCATGTGATCGGCCGCATCCACGCTTTCCTGCACCAGCGCCCGCCGGACGTGAAAGGCCTGGCCGGGGAAATCCTGGTCTGCGACAACATCGCCCCGTCCGAGCTGGCCCAGTTGCAGGCGCACGGCGTGGTCGGCATTGTCAGCGTGGGCGGCAGCGCGCTGTCCCACAGCGCCATCCTCGCGCGCAGCCTGCACCTGCCCCTGATCGTCAACACGCCGGGCGCGCTGCAGAAGATCAATGACGGTGACGTGCTGGTCATTGATGGAAGCAGCGGCAGCGTCACCGTCAATCCGCTGGCCGACGACCTGCGCGACTACCGCGCACGCCTGCGCGAGCATTCCCGCGAGCAGCGCGAGCTGGGTCGGCTGCGGGCCAAGCCCAGCCGCACCGTCGACAAGGTCGACATTGCCCTGCTGGCCAATGCTGAATCACTGGAAGACGTGACCGAGGCGCACGCGCTGGGCGCGCACGGCCTGGGCCTGTACCGCACCGAATTCCTGTTCCTGCAGCGCGACGAATTGCCGGATGAGCAGGAACAGTTCGAAACCTACCGCGACGCCGCGCTGGGCATGAACGGCCGCCCGGTCACCATCCGCACCCTCGACCTGGGCGCGGACAAGGCCGACCGCACTGGCCTGACCCTGAGCAACGAGGACAACCCGGCACTCGGCCTGCGTGGCGTGCGCCTGTCACTGGCCCGCCCGAAGGTCGCCGATACCCAGTTGCGCGCGATCCTGCGTGCGTCGGCCTACGGCAAGCTGCGCATCCTGCTGCCGATGGTCAGCACCCGCGAGGAAGTGCTGGCGGTGCGCCGGCGATTGCAGAAGCAGACCCAGCTGCTGCGGGCCGAAGGCCATGAAGTGGCCGAACACATTCCGTTCGGCGCGATGATTGAAGTGCCGGCGGCGGCGATCGCGCTGGAAAGCTTCATCGACCTGGTCGATTTCCTGTCGGTCGGCACCAACGACCTGGTGCAGTACCTGCTGGCCGCCGACCGCAACAACGAGGCGGTGGGTGAGCTGTATTCCCCGCTGCATCCGGCGGTGCTGAGGCTGATCGCGCAGATCCTTCGCGTGGGGCACGAACACAACACGCCGGTGGCGGTGTGCGGTGAAATCGCTGGCGATCCGCGCATGACCCGGCTGCTGCTGGCGCTGGGCTTGAAGGAGTTCAGCCTGCACCCCGGCACGTTGCTGGAAGTGCGCCGGGTGATCCGCGACAGCGACTGGGCGCAGTTGCAGGCGGCCGCGCCGAAGCTGCTGGCGGCGCGTGACCGGCGTGGCATCGAGCGTTGGATTGAAAACCACGCGTGACGCACTACACATCCGCACGCGATAATGACGCGGTGACCACCCCTGTTGCCGCATCCTGTACGGGATAGCGGCCTTTTCTTTTTCTGCGGGAGCTGCGCATGGCCGAAGCCGTACGCCACGACAAGACGGCACGCCAGCTGCGGCTGTTGTCCGATGCACTGGACAGCGGGCGGCTTGGGCCCGTGCGCCGGCTGGTCAACACCCTGGCACCGGCCGAGATCGGCAACCTGCTGGAATCGCTGCCACCGGGCAAGCGCGAAGTGGTGTGGGGGCTGGTTGACCCGGAAGATGACGGCGAGGTGCTGGTCCACGTCGGCGAGGAAGTGCGCGAAAGCCTGCTGGCCGACATGGACCCGGACGAAATCATCGCCGCGGTCGAAGACCTGGACATCGACGACCTGGCCGACCTGGTCGAGGATCTGCCGGACACCGTCATCGACGAAGTGCTCAAGTCGATGGACCGGGAGAACCGCGAGCGCCTGGAACAGGTGCTGTCCTACCCCGAGGACACCGCCGGCCGCCTGATGAACCCGGACGTGGTGACCGTGCGCGCCGACGTCAACGTGGACGTGGTGCTGCGCTACCTGCGCCTGCGCGGTGAACTGCCCGACCACACCGACCATCTGTTCGTGGTCAGCCGCCGCCACCAGTACCTGGGCCGCCTGTCGCTGGCCGCGCTGGTAACCCACGAGGACAACACCCCGATCAACCGGCTGATCGACGACGAGCAGCCGGCCATCGACGTGGGCGAAAGTGCCGAGGAAGTGGCCCGCCAGTTCTCCGACCATGACTGGGTGTCCGCCCCGGTGGTGGACGACAACAACATCCTGCTCGGCCGCATCACCATCGATGACGTGGTGGACATCATCCGCGCACAGGCCGAGCACCAGGCGCTGGGCGCGGCCGGTCTGGACGAGGAAGAGGACCTGTTCTCACCGATCAAGCGCGCCGTGCGTGGCCGCGTGGTCTGGCTGGGCATCAACCTGTGCACCGCCTTCCTGGCCGCCAGCGTGATCGGCCAGTTCGAACTCACCCTGCAGAAGGTGGTGGCACTCGCCGTGCTGATGCCGATCGTGGCCGGCGTCGGCGGCAATGCCGCGGTGCAGGTGCTGACCCTGATGGTGCGTGGCATCGCGCTGGGCCAGGTGGGCCAGAGCAATGCACGCATCCTGCTGTGGAAGGAAATGCGGGTAGCGTTGATCAACGGCACCTTGATAGGCACCGTGGTGGGGCTGATTGCCTTCGTCTGGTTCCAGAGCATTCTGCTGTCCGTGGTGATCACGCTCGCGCTGATCATCAACTTCTGTGCGGCGGCGCTGGCCGGCGTGCTGCTGCCGCTGCTGCTCAAGCGCATGAATGTCGATCCGGCCGTGGCCGGCACCGTGGTGGTCACCGCGGTGACCGACGTGATGGGCTTCTTCAGCTTCCTCGGACTGGCCACCCTCATTCTGCTGCACTGACTTCGGAGCCCCCATGGCCGTGACCCTGGACAACTACTACACCCCCGGCTGGCGCGAGCAGGTGCATACCTGCGCCGCGTGCGAATGGCGGGGCACTCCTCGGGACATGCTGATGGATCTGCACGAGGACGAGGCGCAGTTCGACTGCCCCGTCTGCGAGAACCCGATCCTGCTGGTGGTGCACCCTACCCTTGCCCAGATGCAGGCCGCCGCCGCCGAAGGACACCCGGAAGCCATCGAGCAACTGGAGATCCTGGCGTCCGCGCCACGTCCGGACTGATGCGCTGCAAGATGCCCTGCGCTGCTCGGCGGACTAGACTGAAAACGATTTCAGTCGAGGATGGGGCATGGCACGACGTTCGATGGGCTGGCTGCTGTGCGCGGTGGCGCTGCTGATGCTGGCGGGTTGCGTTACGACGCGAGACGATGCCACAGGGAGGTTTGAAGCCCGCACGGTGATACTGGATGGGCGCAGCGTGCACTACCAGGTGTTCATCCCACGCGGAGCGCGTGCGCAGGCCGGAACACTGCCGGTGGTTCTGTTCCTGCATGGCTCGGGCGAACGCGGCAGCAATAACCAAGCCCAGACCGAGGCCGGCATCGGGCCCTATCTGCGTCGACATGCCGACACCTTCCCCGCGCTGGTGGTACTGCCGCAGGTGCCGGATGAGGAAGAGTGGTCGGGCGACAACAATCGTGCAGCGATTGCTGCCCTGGATGCGGTGATCACCGAATTCGGTGCCGACCCGGCGCGTCAGTACCTGACCGGCATGTCGATGGGCGGTTATGGCAGCTGGAACATCGCACTGGATGACCCGCAACGATTTGCCGCGATCGTACCGGTATGCGGCGCGGTGCTGGTGCCGCGCGCGGTGCGCCCTACGTTGTTCGTGGAAGCCGTCGCACGTGAGGCCGATCCGTATGCGGTGATGGCGCAGCGGCTGAAGGACACGCCGATCTGGATGTTCCATGGTGCGCTGGATGATGTGGTGAAGCCGGATGATGATCGTCGCTTGAAGGCCGCGTTCGATGCCGCAGGCGCGAGGGATGTGCGGTATACCGAGTACCCGCAGGGCAACCACAATGCGTGGGATGCCACCTATGCCGATGCGCAGATGTGGGCGTGGATGTTCGCGCAGCGGCGGAATTGACCGCCCATGTTTCGGCACCGTCTGGGGC
>JAEXNZ010000453.1 GCA_023439425.1 Pseudomonadota bacterium | reverse complement strand
ACCCAGTACGCCAAGGAAGTGACGCATTTTGACCAGATGAAGGAGCAGATCGACAACATCCGCGACATCTTCAACATGTTCAACTTTGCCATTGGCTTACCCGACGGCGAAGCGCTGACGAAAGTTGATGACAGATACCTTGTGCAGGAGACCTGCGGTGACGACGCGGCCGGCCTCAGCATGACCACGGTGATGTCGGTGCTCGGTATGGATGTCAATTCTGACTTGAAGGCACAGCAGCAGCAGATCTGCGTCAACATTCAGATGATGCAGAATCGAAAGTACAACGATTCGGTGGAGTTTCTGGATAAGACCATCAAGCAGGCGCAGGCAGAGGCGTTTAAAATCATGGACGCGGCCCAAAGCAACTCGGTCGGCGCCACGGCGGCTGCGACCCGTGAAGCCGCACGGCTCGACAACGAGCTGAACCTGTTGGCACAGCAGTGGGGAACGCGCATGCAGTCCTACGACGCCTACATCGCCACGATGGAGAAGCGACAGAACCTCCTTGCAAAGACGGCACTGAAGGGCAAGAAGCGGTTGGCGCGCGATCTGATCCAGACCGCAGTGCTGAAGGGCGCACTCAGCATCGATTGATGCTGCCCGTGCGCTTTCGCTGATGGCGTCACTTGAACAGGCAGGCGGTAAACCAAAGGACTATGGATATGAAGCTCGATACGATCGCGAATATTGACTTGACGGGAGGCCTGCAGGACCTGCTTGGGTACGCTACGCGTATCCAGTCGATCGGCGACTTCGTGTTTTTCCGCCTGATTCTTGACTACCTGGACAAGCGGATCAATGAGTTCGGCCTGGATCTGCTGAACCACATGATGACCTGGGTGGGCGGCATCGCATTGGTGCTGATGACCTTATGGGTGCTGATCCAGGGCTACCGTATCGTCACCGGCCAGAGCCGTGATTCCATGATGGCGCTGGTGACCAACATGGCGCGCGCCGCGCTGATCGTCAGCGTGGCCACCAGCATGGCCATGTTCGGCACCAGCATCCAGGACTTCCTGACCAACGACGTCAAAGGCGTGATCACCGCCGTGGTCACCGGCAAGGATGATCCGCCGGAGAAGCAGATCGACGATGCCCTGGGCTGGATGCAGGTGGCGATGTCGAGCATTGACGCCATCCAGGTGATCGATGACCCCAGCTTGAGCAATGAAAAGGTCCAGGCGCAGCTGTTCGTCGGCATGGGCACCGGCGGCCCGGCCGTGGTGGCCGGTTCCATGCTGTTGCTGTACAAGATCGCGATGGCGCTCTTCATCGGCCTGGGCCCGCTGTTCATCCTGTGCCTGCTGTTCGACCAGACCAAGGATCTGTTCAAGCGTTGGCTGTTCTACGGGATCGGCACCATGTTCTCGATGGCCGTGCTGGCCGCAATGGTCGGCATCGCGCTGGACATGGTGATCCGCGTGGCCAGCACCTTCTGGCTGACCGCAGCTGCTGACAAATGGATTCTGCAGGATTCCGGCGCTGCCGGCTTCACCAGCCAGGCGATGCAGCAGGGCGGCATGGGCTTGATCCTCACCACGCTGATTCTGACTGCACCCCCAATGGCCGCGATGTTCTTCCAGGGCACCCTGGGTGGCTTCATGGCATATTCGCAGATAGGTGGCTCGGCTGCGGCGGGTCCGCAGGGTCAGCCGCCGGGGTCTGTGCCGGAGAAGGAAAGGAACACGAACAACAATGCTGCGGTGGATCGCGCGCCTCAGGAAACGATGATGAGAAATGTGGGTCAGGACAAGACAAGCGACCCTGGTAGGTTTACTGATGGGACCATGGGTAGGCACTCCGATCGATAGGTGACAGATATGAAGCGAACTCTATCTATGTCGAAAATGAGATGGTTATTGCTGGTCATTCTGGGCCTTGCATCATTTAACAGTCTTGCCGAAGGACGATGCCCACCGGGACAGTATCCTGTGGGCGATCAAAACGCTGGTGGGTGCGCCCCTATTCCGGGTGCCGGTCAAACACCAGCTTCTAAGCCTGTTGGGAAGTGGGAGACTCGCTGGGGCGCGATCGTAGAGGATTCTTCAAACCTAGCCACCGGTGCCTCAGTTTCAATGAAAAGTAAGAGAGAGGCTGTCGCAAATGCTACGGAATGGTGCAAGCGGCGTGGCGGGACAAAATGCAAAGTCAAAATCACCTACTATAATCAATGTGTTGCTATCGCCGATCCAACACCCGAGGTGATGGGACGAGGAGGGGCGATGTCAGTTGCATTCTCCGCTGAAACCATAGAGCAGGCAAAGTCGCTAGCGATGACTAAATGTCAGCAAGCGGTTGGTGGGCAGCAGTGTTTGCTGTCTTACTCTGCCTGTAGCGAGTCGGAGTTCACGAGGTTTTAGTTGGTTTGAAATTGCATGGAAGTCCGTTTGGCGAGCGGAAGTCGATCTTCAGCTCCGCCATGGCTCTGGCGGTCGATAGTTGCCATGCCTCACAGGGTCAGACGTGCGACCTCTTGTATTCCGGATGAAGTGCATCAGGTTTCAATTTACTTTTATAGCGCTATCCCAATGATGGGGCGCGGATCATTGTGCTCACTGATCACACTTCGGAAGGAGTAGTTCCAGGCCCCGCGCATACCTTGATACGAGGAAATGGAATTCGATGAGGCGTTTGCTCGTTCTACTGCTGGTGATAGCCTCCCAGGCGGCCTTTGCCGAAGGCCGCTGTCCGCCAGGTCAGTACCCAGTGGGCGATCAGAATGCAGGTGGCTGTGCTCCAATTCCAGGTGCCGGCCAGCCTGCAGCAGCATCGAAGCCGACAGGAAAATGGGAAACTAGGTGGGGGGCCATTGTTGAGGATCAGCGTCCAGATCCAAGCCGCGCCCTGGCAACTGGCGTTTCGTCATCTCAACGGTCGAAAAGGGATGCGGTGAGGATCGCGACCGATAGTTGTAAGGCGCAAGGAGGCAACAAGTGCGAAGTCACAGTTGCGTACTATAACCAGTGCGTCGCACTTGTAGAAACTGCGCCGATTAATGGCCGCCTGCCCGCCGGTGCTCGGTCATCCGTTGCACGAGCCGAGACGGTGGAGATTGCTCGCGCCATGGCACTGGAGGGCTGTCAGAAGGGCAGGAGCGGCGCTGAATGCAGAATCATCTACTCGACATGCAGCATGTCGGAATTCAGAGAGTTCTAGGCGGATTAGCTGTCCTACCTCAAAGCTGAGCTCGTTCGTGCACTCACAAGGAAACGGTGCTCCCGCCTGATCTGCTGCCGTTTCTCAGAAGTCAAAGAGCGCTGCTAGTTCGCTTGCCATTTCAGTTTGTGAGGAGATGGGTGGGGGAAGATGTAAGGTCATCGTGACTTATCATAATCAGTGTGTCGCGATGGTGGATCCAGTCGGAGGGCGAATGCCGGGTGCTATCAGTACCACGACTACCGCTGAGACGGCGGAGTTGGCAAAGCGGATGTCGCTTGATAGGTGCCGGGCCATCAAAGGTCAGAGGTGCGGGGTCTTTTATTCTGGTTGCAGCCTTTCTGAGTACGAGTCTTTCTGATCACACTGCGGAAGGAGTGGAGCAGACCCCGCA
The DNA here is from genome assembly GCA_023439425.1 of Pseudomonadota bacterium. Taxonomy (GTDB): domain Bacteria; phylum Pseudomonadota; class Gammaproteobacteria; order Xanthomonadales; family Xanthomonadaceae; genus Stenotrophomonas. The sequence goes on along the minus strand of JAEXNZ010000453.1, from coordinate 8,892 downwards.
CAAGCCTTGATACGAGGAAATGGAATTCGATGAAGCGTTTGCTCCTTCTGTTGCTGGTGCTAGCCTCCCAGGCGGTCTTTGCCGAAGGCCGTTGTCCCCCGGGGCATTACCCTATCGGCGGTCAAGGCATGCTGGGTTGCGCCCCCATCCCGGGTGCCTGGCAGCCTGCTCCGAATGCGGAAACTCAGGTCAACGCCATGGAAGAGGCGGCCGCTGCCGCCATCGCGGCCAACATGCGCGCCGCCCATGTAGAGAAGATCCGCAAGGACACCACGCGTGACTGGTGGGGCGTGGTCGTCGTGAGTACCGAGAAGGGCTCCTGGAACGTCAAGTTCAACGACGAGACCGAGAACGAAGCGCTGGTCGATGCGATGAAGGAGTGCTCAGGCACGTGTACACCGGTGCTGAAGTTCGCCAACACCTGCGTCGCCCCCGCCTATAGTGAGCAGGGTGGCTTGTTCTGGAGCAACGGTGATTCGAAAGGCGACGCCGGAGCTGATGCGGTCAAGCAGTGCACTGCGGCCGGCGGTACCGGCTGCCAGAGTCCAGCCAAGGAGGCCTTCTGCTCGGGGTGGAAGTATGCCTACAGCGGGCGCGAGCGCTTCATCTACCGGCTGGGCCGTGAGTCGAAGGGCCAGGTCGCCTCGCCCAAGCTGACCTGGTTCCCGGGGGGCAAGGAGTACATCGCCAAGCCGCTGGAGCAGCGTGGCACGTCCACCGCGATGTCGCGCGTGAAGATCAAGAATGAAGATGGCTCCAGCCGCGACTGGTCCGGTGAGGAACTGGATGAGCGTGCGGCCGGCATGAATCGCATCGCCAAGCCCTGGATTGCCATTGCCACCAGCAGCGGCTCAGATGCCTTTGCCATGCACTCCGGCCCCAGTGAGAAGGACGCCAAGGACACGGCGGTGAAGAAGTGCGGCAAGGCCGACTGCACCATTCTGGTGGCTGCCCCGCACGGGGAGTGCGTCGCTGCCATTCGTGTACCCCAAGGGGGCGGGCGATTCGCTTCCTTTGCCGCCCACGCCCCGAGCAAGGCTGCGGCGGAGGAGGAGGCGCTGACGACGTGCATCGGCTCCGGTGCCCGGGCTTGTCCTGTCGTTTTGAACGAGTGCTTCAAGTAGGCCTGCGTGCGTTCCACGTCTGTTGGGCGCCTTTGAGCGCGTAGGAATTGTCCTATGGTGCCGCTGGGCGACGGTCGGCATCATATGCCATCGGCGGCGATTGACCGCCCTTCGGCACAGCGGAATGGTGGATAGCATGACGACACGAGATGGCCAATGCCTTGCAGCAATTGGATTGTTGCTGCTGGCGGTCTTGCCCGGTTGCGGGGTTGGGTCCGTCAGCCCTGGTGCCCGTTGGCAGCAGCAGGTAAAAGAGAATGAGTCGCCCCAACAAGGCATAGACTTCACATGGACCGTCCACGATGCGCCGGGCCCGTTTGAAAAAGTTGTCGCGCGTGCGCAGTACGACGTGATCAACTCAGGTGAGTGCGGCTATGTGCAGCCTGCTACCGGCACTCCCATGGGGATGATTGACTCAAGGTCGATTCCTTTGAAAGCAGTATCAAGTACAGAGTACACGGGTACTGCGTTCCAGGATCTCCTCCAGGATGGTAACTATTACGGTCGGGCGCAATGCCGGTGGGGCTTGACTGGTGTTAGCGTTGTCTTTCGTGCTACCGGCACCGACGGCGAAACTAGGTTTGAAACATTCATGCATCTAGAGCAGCTCGTTGCTGGTGAGTCGGTCGAGAAATTTTATCTTGATAGAGACTATCCCAAAGTAGAGCGCGTCTCTCGATACCCAGCATTTGGAGAGCCTGACGTGAGTCGGTACGCCCCGGCGTTCCAACAGGCTGCGTTCAGTGCGGTTATCAGTTCTCATGGAGAGAAGAAATGAAGCGCGATTCGTTGGAGCTGGCACATATTGCCGATCACGCCTATTTGAATCTGAAGCCGGGCGTTCGAAAAGATGATGAGATGGAGACTGTGCGAATCTTCGGGCGCGACTATAAGATCATCGAGCACGTCAATAACCGCGCGACGGGCTATCAAGGAACAAGCTATCTGCGTCCGGATACGGGGCAGGTGTTTGTTGCGCACAGGGGAACGGAGGGGGTCGTGCAGGACGTCGGTGCCGATGCTTCTATGGTTGCTTTGCGAGTGAATAATCAAGCCCCTGAGGCAATCGGACTTACGTCTCGAGCAATTGAGGTCGCTCAGCGCCTGAGTATCAATAAGGCAATGCCTGCCGAAGTCATCGTCACCGGTCACTCGCTAGGCGGCGCATTGGCCCAGGTCACCGCCCACCACTTTGACCTGAAAGGCGAGACCTTCAACGCCTACGGCGCCGCCAGCCTGTCTCGCCGCATCCCGGAGGGTGGCAGCTCAGTTATCAACCACGTCATGGCCAACGATCCGGTCAGTGCGGCATCGCCCCACTATGGTGAGGTGCGGGTGTACGCCAAGCAGAGTGAGATCGATATACTCAGGAACAATGGCTATCGTGAGGGGTTCTCGCTGGGAGACTTTTCTGCTGTTTCGGTGCAACGGGTAGGTAGAACCGCTGGTATGTCGCTTGAGTCACACAAGCTGAGAAACTTCACCGATCCAGACTCGGTCCTCGAATACACAGGCCACCGCGAACTGGCTGAATCGAACCGAGAGGTGATCCAGAAATACCGTGATGAAGTGAAGTTCGTCCGCCAGATCGCTCCATTGACTGTGACGAGCGGCATAGGACTCGCCAAGCACCTGATCGACGAGTTTCGCGGCCCGCTTCCGCCCGGCGAGCCCGCTCGCCGCGAAGAGAAGGCTCGCGAGCAACCCGCTGTCGAGCCTCCATCCGTTCCGCTCAAGCCACTGAATGGTCCCGGCCACGTTGGCTATCCATTGTTCATTGGTGCATTGCAGGGTGTGCACGAACAGGATCAGTTGGCAGGGCGAACCCCGGATGTGCGGAGCGAGCAGTTGGCCGGTGCATTGGCGTGCCGCATGCATGAGCTGGGAGGCAAGCGCATTGACCACGTGGTGCTGAGCAATGACGCGTCTACGGCGTTTGCCATCCAGGGCGCATTGTCTGATCCAGCGCAGTTGCGTGCGTCCGTTCCCACTGTTGAGGCGATGAATACTCCGCTTGAACGGAGCGCGCAGCAGATCGAGAGTCAAGCGGCAGCCCAGCTGGCGCAGCAAGATCAGACGCAGGAGCAGATTCGCAGCATGGGGCGGGGCACGGTTTAAGTTCGAGTCGGCTTTTGCAGCGTTACTGCGATCAGAGTGATGGACCACTTGATCAACGCGGACGGAACAACATGTATCAAGGAACTCCTGGGATTGGGGGTAGACATTCTGATCGATCGTCCGGTCAAGTGTTGAGCATTTACTTGAGGTGGCATATGAAAGCGTTGCTAGTGACTTCGTTAGCTCTCGCGTCGTTCAGTGCGTTCGCTGAAGGCCGCTGTCCTCCAGGGCAATATCCAATTGGTGATCAGAATGTTGGAGGTTGCGCGCCTATTCCGGGGGCAGCGCAGTCATCGCCAAGGGGTCCATCTGGGACCTGGGAAACGCGATGGGGGGCGGTGGCTGAAGACACTGCTCCCGTTGCTGCTGGAGGAACCCTTGCCACCGGTGTATCTGTTTCCCAGAACTCGAAGCGCGCAGCCAATGCCCTTGCAATTTCCCGGTGTGAGGGATGGGCGGTCAGAAGTGCAGAATACGTCTGACCTACCACAACCAGTGTGTGGCCATGGCGGATCCAGTGGGCGTGCGTGTGCCTGGCGCAATAAGTACTGCCAACACCGGAATGACACTGGAACTGGCCAGGTCCAGTGCACTTGACCGTTGTCAGAGTGTGGGTGGTCAGCGGTGTGAGGTTTTCTACTCAGCATGCAGCTCCTCTGAGTTCAGGGAGTATTGATGGCTGCCTGCGCCAAGGGCCAAGCGGTACCGGCTGCGAGACTGGTGCAGACGATGTATGGCGACTCCGCCTTGGTCCGTAGGCATTGTCCTATGGTGCAGCAGACGGCGGCTCGGCATCATATGCAAACTGCGGCGATAGGTCGCTCTGGACAGTGGACGTTGGGGCGAATCATGGCAAAGCTGGATGGGTTGTACGTGGCGGCGTTGGGATCAATGCTGGTAGTGCTCATGCCAGGCTGCGGGGTCAGCCCCGGTGCCCGTTGGATGCAGCAAGTGAAAGAGAATGAGTCGCCCAAGCAGGGAATTGACTTCACATGGACCGTCCATGACGCGCCGGGTTCGTTTGGTGAGGTTGTTGCTCGTGCCCAGTACGAAGTATTCAATTCTGGCGAGTGCGGCTATGTGCAGCCTGCCACTGGCACTGCCATGGGGATGACAACATCTAGGGAGGTGCCCTTGGAAAGAGTGTCAGACGTGGCGTTCAAGGGGCGGGTGTTCGAGGACCTGTTCCTGGACGGCAACTACTACGGCCGCGCACAGTGCCGATGGGTTTTGACCCGACTTAATGTAGCCTTTCTTGCCACCGGGGTAGAAGGTGATACAGGGTTCCAGATGTCCATGGAGCGTGCGCCGCTTGCTTCGGGTGCGACTCAGACTGATTTCTTTCCCGGCAAGCTCTATCCCGGAACGGATGGCGATTCCGGATACGCCGCTTACGGAAGGTCCGACGTCAACGACATCCCGCCGAAGTATCGCGAAGGCGCTTTCAGCGCATCCATGGAACGTGCCGGCGCGCGGCAATGAACCTTCATTTGCTACCCTTGTAGCACTCGGCACACATCGTGCCGCTGCTGGCCGTCACTGGTTCTCCCACCGGCTTCGCACACCTCACCGGAACTGCTTGTCGAATGGAACACGACCTCCCGCGCGGCCTGCCGCTGCGCATTCTGGCCACGGGCCAGTACACCCCGTCCCTGCGCATCGAGTCGGAAGACTTCGACCGCCGCTGGAGCAAGCCCGCCGGCTGGACCCGCCGGCACGTCGGGATCGATTACCGCCACTTCGCCAGTGCAGACGAGCCGACATCGCTGATGGCCGCCATGGCCGCGCAGGATGCCCTGCAGCGCGCCGGCCTGCGTGCCGATCAGGTGGACGTGGTGATCAGCGTGGGGGGTGTCATGGAGCAGGCCATTCCGTGCACGGCATCGCTGGTGCACGAGCGGCTCGGGCTGGCCGGCACCGGCATTCCCGCCTTCGACGTCAATGCCACCTGTCTGGGCTTCCTGGTGGCGCTGGACCTGGTGGCTGGCGCGATGGCCGCGCGGCGTTACCGCCGTGCCCTGATCGGGGCCGGTGAAGTGGCCTCTGCCGGGCTCAACTGGAGCGACACCGACACGGCCGCGCTGTTCGGCGATGGCGGGGCCGCGGTCATCGTGGAAGCGGCTGGCCCGGACGACGGTGCCGGCCTGCTGGCCTCGCACATGGAAACCTACAGCGAGGGCACCCGGTTCTGCCAGGTGCGCTCGGGCGGGACCCGGGTGCGGCTGGCCGATGGCGCTGAGGCCTACGCGGCCGCGTCGCAGTTCGAGATGTCCGGGCGCTCGACCTATCGGCTGGCGGCGCAGAAGCTGCCGGGCTTCATGCAGACGCTGTTCTCCCGTGCGGGCGTCAGCGTGGGCGATCTGAAACTGCTGGTTCCGCATCAGGCCAGTGCCAAGGCGCTGGACCATCTGCAGCGTGCACTGCGGCTGCCGCCGGAGGTGCTGGTGCGTATTCTGCAGACCCACGGCAACCAGATGGCGGCCTCGATTCCCTTGGCCCTGCATCACGCCATTGAGCGTGGCGATCTGCGTCGGGGTGACCTGTTTGCCATGGTGGGCTCCGGTGCCGGGCTGTCGTTTGCCGGTGCGGTGCTGAGGTACTGAACATGGCGCGCATTCTGGTCACCGGTGCGTCCGGCTTCATCGGTCACAAGGTTGCCGGGCAGCTTGCGGCTGCCGGGCATACGGTCATCGCCACGGGGCGTGATCACAGCCGGCTGCCACAGTCGGACGCCAATCTGCGCGCCATCAGGGCGGATCTGGCAGACGATGCCCTGGATCCGCTGCTGGAGGGCTGTGAGGTGGTGGTGCACAGTGCCGCGCTGTCATCGCCCTGGGGGCGGGCCGAGGAGTTCCAGCGTGCCAACGTGCTGGCAACCCAGCGCCTGCTCGAGCACGCCCTTCGGCATAGAGTGCGTCGCTTCATTCATATCGGCTCGCCCAGCATCTACTTCCGCTTTCGTGACCAGTACGGGGTGGAAGAAGCGTTTGATCCGCCGGCGCGGTGGATCACCGACTACGCCAGAACCAAATGGGAATCGGAATGCGAGGTGCGCGCCGCGTGCGCCCGTGGGCTGCCAGCGTTGATCCTGCGCCCGCGCGCGGTGTACGGGGAGGGCGATCGCGCCATCCTGCCGCGCCTGCTGGCGGTCGCGGCGCGCGGCTGGTTCCCGATGATCGGGGGTGGGCGTGCCCTGGTCGACGTGACCCACATTGACAACCTCGTGGGACTGATCGAACACTGCATTGATGCCGATGTCCCCACCGACGGCCGCGCCTACAACGTGAGCAATGGTGCGCCGGTGCAGGTACGGCACCTGCTGGACACGCTGTTCAAGGCGCTGGAGCTGGATGTCAAACGCGTCTCGGTGCCGCGCGTTCCGGCGCTGCTGCTCGCAGGGCTGGCCGAGCGCGTGGCGCTGCTGCGGCCCGGCCAGCCCGAGCCCCGCTTGAGCCGCTACGGCGTGGGCGTGCTGGGCTATGCGCAGACGCTGGACATCAGCGCGGCACGGCGCGAACTGGGCTACGATCCCAATCCAGACCTGGAGGCCAGCCTGGCCCGCTATGCGCAGTGGTGGAGGACGCATGGTCGCGCTTGAGTGGCGGCTCTACGAAGCCGGGCACTGCACCCATCCCGAGCGGGCCACCCGCAAGGGCGCGCCGGCGCGCAGCTGTGAGTTTCCAGCGCTTGTGGCGCTGCTGCGGCATCCCACGCAGGGCTGGGTGCTGTTCGATACGGGCTACTCCGAGCATTTCCTGCAGGCCACGTCGGCGTTCCCGGAAAAGCTGTACCAGCTGGTGACGCCGGTCCACCTGGACCCACAGCAGTCACTGGCCGCACAGCTGCGCCGCGACGGCATCGCACCGGAAGACATCGCCTGGGTGGTCGTGTCGCACCTGCATGGCGACCACATTGGCGGGCTGGCGGACTTCTCCCACGCGCGCGTGGCCTGTTCCAAGGCGGCCTGGGACGATATCCGTGCCCGTTCCCGCATCGGCGCGCTCCGCCTGGGGCTGTTGCCAAACCTGCTGCAGAGCTGGCAGGAAACGCCGCCACTGTGGTTTGAGTCGCAGCCGGTGCATCCCTTGCCGGCACCCTTCGCACACTTCGACCCGGCGTTTGACCTGTTCGGCGATGGCAGCCTGCGGCTGGTGCCGTTGCCGGGTCATGCGGCCGGTCACTTCGGCGCGCTGTTCGATGACGGGCGGGGCCCGGTGTTTCTGGTCGCCGATGCCAGCTGGTCGTCGCAGGCGATCCGCGACAACACGCCGCCGCCGGCCGTGGTGACGGCGTGGCTGGGCAGCACCCACATCTACCGCGACACCCTGGCCCGGCTGCATGCGCTGCAGCAGGCTGCCCCCGAGGTGCGCATCGTGCCATCGCACTGCCTGGAGTGGCGTCCACCACGGGAGCCGACATGCTGATCCCGCGCGTCTTGATTCTGGGCGCACGTGCGCCGGTCACGCTGGACCACGCACGTCGCTTCGACCGGCTGGGCTGGCAGGTGCACGTGGCCGACAGCATTCCGTGCCGCCTGACCGGCTGGTCCAGCGCCGTTGAACAGACCCATGCGCTGCCTCCGCCGCGCTACGCGCCCGATGCCTTCGTCGCCGAGCTGAATCGCATCGTCGCCCGCGAACGCATCGATCTGTTGCTGCCCACCTGCGAGGAAGCCTTGCACCTGGCGCGGCACCGGCCCGCGCTGCCGCGCTCGTTGCACGTGGCGGTAGATGGCTTTGGCACGCTGGCGGCGCTGCACAGCAAATGGACGTTCCTGTCCATCGCCCGGCAGCACGGCATGCCGGTGCCGGACAGCGGCCGGGTGACCTCGCTGGAGGAGGCGCGGGAGTGGGCGCAGGGCAGGGCGGTGGTGCTGAAACCGGAGTTCTCGCGTTTCGGTGTGCATGTCCGCTTGTACCCGCAGGGCATTCCGGCCGATGCGCCGGCGCTGCCCGCGTTGGGGCACTGGGTGGTACAGGCCTTCGTCGCCGGTGATGAGCTGTGCAGCTATGCCATCGCCCACCGCGGCCGCCTGCTGGCGCATGCGATCTACCGCCCGCGCTATCGGCTGCACCGCAGCTCCAGTTACTACTTCGAGCCGGTGCAGCGTCCGGCCATCCGCGATGCGATCGCCGCGCTGGTGCGCGGTACGCATTACAGCGGACAGATCTCCTTCGACTGGATCGAGACCGCCGAAGGCGGGGCGCTGGCGCTGGAATGCAATCCACGCGCGACCAGCGGGCTGCATCTGTTCCCGTTCGACTGCGACCTGCCCGCGGCGTTGCTGGGCGAGGGCGAACTGCAGGAGCCGGTTGCGCCGCGCGCACGGATGATTGGCGCGCTGATGGCCAGCGCAGGCCTTAAGCAGGCCGTCCAGCAACTTCAGTTCGGGCAATGGCGGCGCGACTTCGGCAATGCCGTCGACGTCATCAGCACCGCCGGCGACCGTCTTCCGCCGCTGGCCAGCCTGCTCGACCTGGGCTCATATGCACGGATGGCGCGGAAGCAGCACTGCAGCCTGCGCGAGGCGGCCACCCGCGACATCGAGTGGGATGGCGAGCCGATGGCAGCGGTCGCCCGATGAGCGCCGTGCGCACCGAGGGTGAGGGCCACTTCGCCAGCGCGGCGCGTGCATTCGCGGCGGTACATG
>JAEXNZ010000424.1 GCA_023439425.1 Pseudomonadota bacterium | reverse complement strand
CCCCCCCGGGGTGTAACCCGCAGGCAGCGCGGCGCAAGCATCCGAAGGCGGTTGGATGCGGTGCCTGTTTCCGGCCAGTGTTTAGCGGTGAACGAAACCGTCAGGCAGCCGTGGGCATCAGCAGGATTTCCGGCGCGTCCGGATTCTGCACCACCGGGCGACTGCGGATTTCATCCAGCATGATCTGGGCCGCGCTGCGGATGCGGCGATGATGCTCCGCCGCCGCGTGCGTGATCAGGCTGGTGACATGAAACTCAAATACGTCTTCCATCACGTCGGGCTGATCTTCGTGCAGCATCTGCAGCAGACCGCGCAGTTTGCGGATTTCACTGTCGAGCACGTCAGCCGGGAACAACATGTCTCACTCCTTGGGGGGATGCAGTGACGCATTTGTCCCATATTGACAGTGAGTTCACTGTCAAACCTCTCCTGTGACTCCTTCACATGCGCCATGACGATCACGCATGAAGACATTCCACGCGCGTGTTCAGTCAGCGGATCGTGGCGACATGGCGTCGATGAAGCCCGGCGACAACGCCCACTTGCCCCACCAGCCATGCTGCGTGCCACTCAGCACGCGCAGCATGTGACCGCGTCCACCGGGCAGACGGCCCATCGGCCCAAACAGCACATCGCGCGCCCGTGCAACGGTATCGCGATCAGACTGGAAGAGCGGCGTCAGCCAGCGACTCCAGAACTGATAGATCGCCACGTGCGCCTTGCGCCGGGCCTGGTAGGCCAGCAGCGCGGCGTCACGGCCAGTGTGTGCGCGAAGCGCATCACGCAGCGCAACCGCGTCCAGCAGCGCCATGTTTACCCCCTGCCCCAACTGCGGGCTCATCGCATGCGCGGCGTCGCCGGCCAGTACCAGTCGCTGGTGGTGCCAACGGTGCATCACCGCGTCGCGGTAGCCGGCGCGCGCCAGTTGGCCGGCATCGGTAAGTGCACACAGGCGCGTATGCGCCTGCGGCCACAGCGCGGCGATCTCCTCCAGCCAGCGCGGCAGGCCGTCCTGCTCCCATTGCGCGAACTGATTGCGCGGCAGGCTCCAGAAGAAACTGAGCCGTGGCGTGTCATCGCCAGGCCGGGTGCCCACGGGCAGCATGCCGATCATCTTGCGCGCGGCGACATAGCGCTGGCGCAGCTCATCCAGATGTGGCCATTCGTCGCACGGCAGCAGACACCACAGCGCGCCCCACGGATACTCTCGGTCCAGTTGCGTGCCCTGTACCGAAGCGCGCAGCGTGGACGCCGCACCATCGGCCGCGATCACCAGATCGTAGGGGCCGTGCCAGTGCCCCTGGGCATCGCGCAGACGGCCGCGCTCGGAGTCCACTTCCACAATGGTGGTCCCGGCCTGCAGGTTCTGCGGAAACTCCCAGGCCTGCGCCAGCAGCGAGAACAGCGCGCCGCGCTGCATGCCGATGCCATGCAGGTGCGGATGCAGCCCGGCATAGCGCATGTCCATCACCGCGCGGCCACAGGGGGTTTCGCCGTAAAGCCGGCGCACCGCGGCACCGTGCTGCAGCACCTGCGGCAGCAGGTCCATCTGCCACAACACATCCAGGCCGCTGGGCTGCAACAGGAAGCCCGCCCCGACCGGGCCCGGGGACGGAGCGCGTTCGAAGACGTGGACCTGGTGATGGTCGCGTGAAAGAAGGACCGAAAGCGTCTGGCCTGCGGTGCCGTAGCCGATGATGGCGATGCTGCGTTGCTGCATGGGACATCCTGTCAAAAAAAACCCCGCCGAAGCGGGGTCCTCAACGCACGGGCGAGTGGATTACTCAACCGGCGTGATGTTCGAGGCCTGGGCGCCCTTCGGGCCCTGCGACACTTCGTACGAAACGCGCTGGCCTTCCTGCAGGCTGCGGAAGCCCTTCGAATTGATGGCGGAGAAGTGCGCGAAAACGTCGGCGCTGCCGTCTTCCGGAGAAATAAAGCCAAATCCCTTGGCGTCGTTGAACCACTTGACGGTACCGTTCGGCATGGTAGTGCGAGACCTTCTTCAATGAATGGGTGGTGTACGCTCAACCAGCGCACTCGCGGAGTATGCAAAGCTTGTTACGCAATGACAATCACCCGCGTGCCAATTCGCCAACCAATTCCGGCAATCCGGCCGATGCCGCGTCCACATTGGCCAGTACTTCGGCCATGGTGATCTCTTCCCCGGTGCCGCAACCGGCCGCCCAGTTGGCCACGATCGCCAGGCAGGCGTAGTCCAGCCCCAGCTCGCGGGCCAGGCCCGCTTCAGGCATGCCGGTCATGCCGACCAGGTCGCAGCCGTCGCGGCGCATGCGCGCAATCTCGGCATTGGTTTCCAGTCGCGGTCCCTGGGTTGCGCCATAGCAGCCGCCGTCATGCAGGCGTACGCCGGTGACCTTGGCGGCCGCCAGCACCTTGCTGCGCAGCAGCGGGGTATAAGGGTGGCCGAAGTCGACATGCAGCACTTCGCTGCCCGGTTCTTCGCTCAGCGTGGAAATACGCCCCCAGGTGTAATCGATCAACTGATCCGGGCAGGCCAGCACGCGCGGACCGAAGTGCTCGGTGATGCCACCGACCGTATTGAGTGCCAGCACGCGTTTCGCACCAATCTGCTGCAACGCAGCAAGATTGGCGCGGTAGTTGATCTTGTGCTGCGGCAGCGAATGCCCTTCGCCGTGGCGGGCCAGAAACGCCACGCGTTGGCCCAGCAGGGTGCCGACGCGGATCGGACCGGACGGGGTGCCGTAGCGGGTCTCCACGGTGTGGCTGGTGACATCATCAAGCTGGGCCAGCTTGTAGACGCCGGTGCCGCCAATGACGGCCAGTGAAATGGCTTCCATCATTCCTTCATCGCGTAGATGGCCGGCACGCAACGCAGTGCCTCGTTCACGTCCATGCCAAACCCGAACACATAGCGGTCCGGAAGTTCGACACCGGCGTAGTCGGCCTTGACGTCCGGCAGCGCGCGGTCGTGCTTCTTGACCGTCAGCGCGGCGATGCGCACGTCGGTGGCACCCTGCTCCAGGCACCAGGTGCGCACGCCCTGCAG
>JAEXNZ010000384.1 GCA_023439425.1 Pseudomonadota bacterium | reverse complement strand
CCGTTGGTCGGCACGAGTCAACGCAGGATCCGGAACCGCACCTGGGTCCATGCGCCGTCGGTGGCCAGCGCGGTAAGCGTATGCTCCCCAGGCTCGTCGAAATCCCGTTGAAGCAATCGCGCACCGTCGGTACGTGCGATCCATCGATCATCAAGCAACCAATCCACGCTCTGCTCGGTGCCCAACGCGCGCAGTTGCAGGCGCACGCCATGCTCGGCGTTTGGGGCCCGCGCCAGGGTGGCGCGGTCGTTCAGTCCTTCAATATGCAGTGTACCGGCGCTTCCCATGCCTTCATCGCGACAGTCGGGCGACAGCGCCGGCAGCTGCGACGCACGGCGCATTGCCAACGGCAGCCAGGGCGATACCCGCGCTGGCCAGCGCGCGATCTCACGGTCCTGCGCCTCATGCGGCAGCGTGCAGTCCGGCGACAGGCGCAGGCCGCTGAGCGCATCCACCTGGAAGCGCTGGCGGCCTGCCTGCCACAAGCGGGCATCGCGTTCGGCGAAGGTGGGGGGCACCGCGGCATCCAGCACATAGGCGTCCAGCCGACGCTGGCACAACGCGGGCGGCACGTCCTGCTCGCGCTCGCCGGTCGGCCAGCAGATGGTTTCACTCTTGACACTGCCGGGCAGCGGCGCGGCGCTGGCATCGCCAGGCTGGCGCGGCAGACTGTCCACCACTTCGAACATCAACGGCAGCGCGGTCACCGCGCCGTACTGGCCCGGCAACGGCGTGCCGTCCGGTCGCCCCACCCACACGCCCACGGTGTAATGGCGGGTACTGCCGATCGCCCAGGCGTCGCGGTAGCCATAGCTGGTGCCGGTCTTCCAGGCTACGCGCGGGCGGCCGGTGACATCGAACGTACCGCTGCCGTAGCCCGGACGTGGGTTGGACTCGAGCACTTCACGGGTGATCCAGGCGGCACCGGGCGACATCAGCCGTCGCTCGATCACCGCATCGTCGGCGCGGTAACGCACGCGACCGGCAATGCCGTTGCGGTTGAAGGCCGCAAAACTGCCGACCAGGTCTTCCAGGCGCGCCCCGGTACCGCCCAGGATGAGCGACAGATTGGGCGCGCTGCCACGCGGAAAGCGCAAATTGATACCGGCGTGCGACAGGCGCGCGGCGAAGCGCGCCGGGCCGACCCGGTCCAGCAGGTCCACCGCCGGCACGTTGAGTGACAACCGTAGCGCGGTGGCGGCACTGACCGGGCCGTTGAAGGCGGCATCGAAGTTGCCGGGACGGTAGCCGCCAAAGCTTTGCGGTGCGTCCACCATCAGGCTTTCAGAATGGATCAGGCCATCGTCGAGCGCCATTCCATACAGGAACGGCTTGAGCGTGGAACCGGGTGAGCGCCACGCCTGCACCATGTCGACGTGGCCAAGCCGCTGCTTGTCGCCGAACGCCACCGAACCCACATAGGCACGCGCCTCCAGGGTGCGGTTGTCGACCACCAGCAGCGCGGCCGAGGTGCGCTCGGGCAGCTGCGAGAAATACGAACTGACGCGTTCTTCCAGCGTGCGCTGCAGGCCGATATCCAGGGTGCTTTCAATGCGCGCCGCACGCGGCTCGGCCGCGCGCAGGCGCTGGGCCAGCAAGGCGGCGTGCAGCGGCGGCTGCAGGGCGCGGGTGACCACGGCTTCCATGCGCGCATCGTCGACTTCTTCGCGCGACCACACGCCGAGCGCGACCATGCGCTCAAGCACTTTGTCGCGCGCCACCTGCGCTGCTTCGGGGTGTCGGTCCGGCCGAAGGCGACTGGGCGATTGCGGCAGCACCGCCAGCAACGCGGCTTCCGCATGCGAAAGCTGCGCCGCAGGCTTGCCAAGGTAAGCCCAGCTGGCCGCCTCCACGCCCTCGATGGTGCCGCCATACGGCGCGCGCTCCAGATACAGCGCCAGAATCTGCGCCTTGCTCAGATGCAGCTCCAGCTGCACCGCGCGCAGCAGCTGCTTGGCCTTGCCCCACGGCGTGCGCGTATGCGGATCCAGAATGCGCGCGACCTGCATGGTCAGCGTGGAGCCGCCGGACACGATGCGGCCGCTGCCCAGCCACTGTTTGCCGGCGCGCAGCAGCGCCCACGGATTGACCCCGGGGTGCCGCCAGAACCAGCGATCCTCGTAGTTCAGCAGTGCCTGCAGATACAGCGGTGAAACGCTCTGCATGGATGCGGGATAGCGCCACACGCCATCGGCATCGGCAAAGGCACGCAGCGGTGTGCCATCACGCGCCACCACCAGGGTGCTGGTGTCGCGCTGCTTCGGCAACGGCGGCGGGAACGCCAGGTCCAGCACCAGCAGCACCGCCAGCAAGGTGGCGGTGCCCCAGCGCAGGCCCCGCCACAGCCAGCGGTTCCGGCTCAATCAGGGCTCCACCACGGTGATCGTGGACGGATTGCTGCGCCCCACCCCACGCAGGTCGGGACGGTACATGTCCTCAACCAGCGGCGGCGGCACGGTGTAGGTGCCCGGGGTGACCGCACGCACCAGGTAGAACACCTTGGCCGTGCTGCCGCGCGACAGCTTCAGCGCAGCCACGTAGCGGTCATCGCGGAATTCCTCGTGCCGCAGCGTGGCCGCTTCACCGCGCTCGTTGATGCGCAGCCCGTCCACCACCACGTCGGCCCACTGCTTGGCATCGCCAAGGTTGAGGTTCTCGATCTCCAGGCCGGCCGGCAACAGGTCGGTAAGCAGCGCGTCGGGCATGTCCAGGGTGGGGGTGATGTTGACCCGCACGATCAGGGTTTCACCCTCCTTCAACGCACGCGGGGTCCACGGCTTGCCATCGGTGGTGTACCAGCTGCGTTCCACACCCAGGTGGCGGCTGTCCGGCTCCGGCGCAGTGCGCGGAATACCCGCCACTTCCAGGCTGGCAAACATCGGCGGCTCGCCCTGCGGCGTGAAACGCACGCCCTTGGCCAGTGCGGCGTAGTCGAAACCGCGACCGAACAGACGGCGCGCGGCAATCGCTTCCACTTCGCCGCCAATGGCCAGTTCACCCGAGACCTGCTTCTTCTGGTTGGCGGCCAACGCTTTGCCCAACCGCGCCAGCGCCACCTGCTCCTGCGTGCTCAGCCACATCCAGCCGTTGTTGCGGCGCGCATCCAGCGCACGGCCGAGATCGACCGCGCGGGCGTCGTAGGCCGGCTTGGCCAGCTTGCGCTCGTGCAGCAGGGCGATCATCAGCGCGTCATCGCGCACCGCGCTGCCGTAGTCACCGAAGTACTGCGGGCGTTCGCTGCTCGGCTTGGCGAAACCGGCCGCAATGGCGGCGTCGCCACGCTTATGGTCGCCCTGCAGCGACAGTGCGATGCCCAGATGCACCAGCGACAGACCGGTCAGCGCCTTGCTGCGTTCGTTGTCATACAGCGCACGCAGGGTTCCCAGCGGAGCGCGGTTGACCCGCGCCAGCACGTAGCCCGAGTACGCCTGGTTGGCGAACTTGAGGTTCTCGCGGCGGTCTTCGCCGTAGAACTGGTTGCCACCGGAAAGCAGGTCTTCGCTGAGGCGGTTGAGCGCCTTCTGCAGCACCGCATCCGGCACCGTGAAACCGGCGTCCTTGGCGTCCAGCAGGAACTCGGCGATGTACGGGGTGAGTGCCGGATTGACGTAGCCGTCGTCGCCCCACATCGAGAAGTTGCCGTTGGCCACCTGCATCGAGGCCAGCCGGCCGAACGCACCCTCCATGCGTTCACGGCGCTGCTTGGCATCCAGACCACCGGCACCGAGCATCGTCGCGGTGGCTTCATCCAGCATCAACGCCGCATAGCCCTTGCTGGTGGTCTGTTCGGCGCAGCCGTACGGGTAGCGCAGCGCGCCTTCCAGCGCACTGGCAAACGGAATCGGCGGCAGTGCGCTGACCAGCATGCGCGCGCTCACCGAGTCCTGCATCAGGCCATCTGCCAAGGCTGCGTCCATGCTGACGGCTGCCAGCGGGTCCAGGGTGCGGGTCTGCGCGCGCAGCACCTGCGGCCACGCCGCCCGCACCGGCAGATCGTAGCGGCGGTCCACCTTGAAACCGTTGCCGTCCACGCGCACGCGCACCTGGGCCACGGTGTAGCCCTCGCGCGCGCCCAGCGGGAAGCTCAGGGTCTGCTTGGCGTCGGCGTTCAACTTCAGCGTGCGGCCGCCCTCACCCAGGGTGATGGGACCCACGCCGTCCACCTGCACCTTGAACTCGCCCGGCTTGCCGGTGAAGTTCTGCACGTCCAGAGTGACCGTGCTGCGGTCGCCCGGGGCGAGCACACGCGGCATGCTGGCTTCGGCCAGGATCGGCGCGCGCACCACGGTTTCCATGTCGCGCTTGCCGTACTGGTCATCGGAATACACCACTGCGGAAATGCGCAGGGTGCCGTTGAAGTCGGGCACCTTCAGGTTGACCCGGGCATTGCCCTTGGCATCAAGCTTCACCGGACCGGCGAACAGGTCCACGGTCTGCACGCGGGCGGTGGGGCGCTTGGCCTGTGGCAACGCGGCCAGGGCCATGTCGCCGCCGAACTTGAGCTTGCCACTGCTGCCGTCGAAGCTCTCGATCACGCGGCTGTAGATGTCGTAAGCGTCCACGCCCAGCCGACGCTGGGCGAAGAAGTGCGCGGCCGCATCCGGTACCGGGAAACGGGTGATGTTGAGAATGCCCACGTCCACCGCAGATACGGTCACATGTGCGACCTTGCCGGCCAGCTGCGGTGCGCTGACCGTCACCGGCAGGGTCTGCTCGGGGCGCATCTGCCTGGGTGCGGACAGGCCCACCGCCACGCTGCGCGCCTTGCGGTCCATCGGCACGTGCACCACGCCCACGGCACGTGCCGGGGTGATCTTGCTCGGCGCACTGCCGCCACGGAACACCAGCGCGGTGATGTAAACGTCGTGACGCTCCCAGTCGGCGGTGACCGGCAGGTCGAAGGTGCTGCCCGGCTTCGCGTCGATCTCCTTCACGTAGAGCATCTTGTCGCTCTCGACCATGATCACGCCCTTGCCGGCATGCGGCGGGGTGACGGTCACGCGCACGGTGTCGCCGGTTTTGTAGCCGGTCTTGTCCAGGCTCAGCTTGACCTTGTCAGGACGGGCATCGAGGCCGCGATTGTCGTCGTTCCAGCTCCAGCCGGCGTGGAAGGGATAACGGCTGGTCAATCCGGTGCCGGGATCGAATACCTCCAGGCGATACTCGCCCCACTCCACCGGGAAGTCGATGCCCACCGGTGCCGCCCCTGCGTCGAGGGTGCGGGTTTCCTTGTTTTCAAAACGACGGGTGAAATCGTAGTCCCAGCGGTTCTCGTTGAACGTCCAGTGGTAGTCGCGCAGTTCGCGCACCAGGGTGACCTTCAGCCCCTTGCCCGGGTGCGCCTTGCCAGCGGCGTCGACGCGCACGACCTCAAAGCGCGCGTTGCTGTTGGCATCAGCCCCGTCGTTGTGATCAAACAAGGGACGCACGCCGACCAGCACCGGGGCCGGCCACATCACCCGCTTCAGCGTGCGGCTGACGGTGCGGCCACCGGTTTCATACACGCTGCCGGACAACACCACCGCGACCGGCGCGGTGGCTTTCACCTCGGCCGGCAGGGCGACGTCCTGGCGCAGCTTGCCGTCCGCCGGGAATTCGGTGTCGATGACATCACGCGCTTCGCGCGGCAGCTCCATGGTGACGTCACCGAAGAAATAACCCGGCAGCGACTCGACCGGCGATGTCTCAGCCGTCACCGCCAGACGTGCGGTGAAGCGGTTGCCGTCGGCCGGCGCGCCGTACAAATAGGCGGCGTCAGCCTGCAGCTTGAGCGGTTCGCCCGGCTTGAGGGTCTTCTGCGGGCTGTCCAGATCCAGCTTCATGCGCTCGGGCAGGAACTCCTCGATGCGCAGGGTCATGCCCTGGATGGCTTCCTTGCTGGCAGGATTGCTGCGGAACTCCACCTGCCAACGGCCGGTGGGGGCATCGACCGGGATGGTCTGCTCGAAGCTCAGGTATCCCTGCTCGCCCGGCTGCAGGCGGGTTTCACGGAAGGTCTTGCCGTCCGGCTGCTTCAGCCGCAGGTAGACCGGCTGTGGCTTGACCGGCTTTCCGTCGTTGTCGCGGAGCAGCGCGGACACGCGCACGGTTTCACCGGGGCGATACAGGTCACGCCCGGACCAGGCGAACACGTCGAACCAGGCATTGTCACGGCCGGCCACGGCGAACTCGCTCAGGTCCAGCGCCGGCTGGTTGAACGGCAGGAAGGTGGTGTCGGCACCGCTGCTGGCAATCAGCACATGGCCGGCATCCAGGGTGTACTTCAGCAGCGCGTTGCCGTTACCGTCGGTGCTGCCCTTGAGCACCACCTCGCCCTTGGCATCGAGAATGCGCAGGTCGATCTTCTTCAGCGAACCGCCGCTCTGCAGTGAGGCGGTGTGGACGAACAGGGTGTCCTTGTAGGCGCGGGTGTGCAGGCCGATGTCGCTGACGGTGAAGAAGGCGGTGTCGAACTCACTGTCGAACGAGCCGGTGCGCTTCATCACCGCGAAGTACAGGCCGGGCTCCTGCAGTTCCTTGATGTCCTGCGTGGGCAGGTAAGTGAGCACGCGTTCGTTCTGCTTGCCGCCCAGCACGAAGCGGTTCACATAGACCGGCTCGGCCAGCTGCGACATCGGGGTCTTGTCGCCGTACTCGCTGTCCAGCTCCCAGCTGCCGCGGCGACCGCCGCGCTGGTACTGACTGAAGAACTGCGGCAGCTGCTTCTCGCGCACGCGCAGGAATTCCACGTCCACTTCGGGCACATTGACCGAGACCACCGGCAGGCCGCGACTGTCACGTGCGGGCAGCACGCTGCCCTGCGAGGCGAACCCCGCCACGGGCTTGAGCTCACCGGTGAAGACCTTCTGCTTCAGGTCCTTGCCGATGCGGCTGCCATCGGCGGCCAGCAGGTCGGCCGATACGACCAGGGTGTAGTCCTTGGCCGCTTCCACGAACGGGTAGCGCAGCGTGGTGCCATCATCGGACAGCGTCCAGCTGCTGTCGTCGGTGCCGACCTTCTCTTCGAAGCGGACCAGTTTGTCGAAGTCCTGGGTGCCGACCAGCGGGCGCGAGAACTCCAGCGCCAGCGACAGGCCGTCGCCCTTTTCGTCCGGGTAGGCGCGCAGCAGGGTGAACTCGGTGACCGCTTCGGCCTTGGCCGCGATGGGCTTGCCGGAGGCTTCCGGCAGCTGGCCGCTGTCGTTGCGTTTGCAGCCGGTGATGCCGACTGCCACCGTGGCGGCAAGCGCCAGCGCGATGATTCCCTTCCACTTGCCCTGCCCGACCCGACCCAGCGTAGCCATGACGTCACTCCTTGAACGATGCCACCAGTATACGGTGGCATCGGGACACGGATGGGTCGGGAAATTCCGAATTGACGGTTACAGCGTCCCCGCCGGCACCCGCACCGCGCCTTCCATCAGCACCCGGGCGCTGCGGCTCATCAGCGCCTTGGTGACCACCCACTCGCCGTCCACCGGGGCCGCCTGCGCCCCCACCCGCAGGGTGCCGGAGGGATGCCCGAAGGTCACCGCATCGCGCGTTCCGCCCCCGGCGGCGAGATTGACCAGGGTGCCTGGGATGGCGGCGGCAGTACCGATGGCCACCGCGGCGGTGCCCATCATGGCGTGGTGCAACTTACCCATCGACAGCGCGCGGGCGTGCAGGTCGATGTCCTTTGCGGGGATCTGCTTGCCACTGGAGGACACATAGTCCTGCGCCGGCGCGACAAAGGCGACCTTGGGTGTGTGCTGGCGGGTGGCGGCCTGGTCGATGTGGTCGATCAGCCCCATGCGCACCGCACCGTGCGCCCGGATGGCCTCGAAGCGGGCCAGCGCGGCTTTGTCTTCGTTGATGGCCGGCTGCAGTTCGGTGCCGGTGTAGCCCAGATCTGCGGCGTTGAGGAAGATGGTGGGAATACCGGCAGTGATCATGGTCACGGTGAAGCTGCCGACACCGGGTACATCCAGCGTATCGGTCAGGTTGCCGGTGGGGAACATGGTTCCGCCGTCCGCATCGTCGGACGGATCGATGAACTCCAGCGCGATCTCGGCCGCCGGGAAGGTCACCCCGTCCAGTTCGAAGTCGCCGTCTTCCTGCACCTGGCCATCAACGATCGGCACATGCGCCAGGATGGTCTTGCCGATGTTGGCCTGCCAGATGCGCACTGTGCAGGTACCGTTGTGCGGAATACGCGCCGGGTCGATGAAACCGTTGCTGATCGCAAACGGTCCGACCGCGGTGCTGAGGTTGCCGCAGTTGCCGCTCCAGTCAACGAAGGCGGTGTCGATGGAGACCTGGCCGTACAGATAGTCCACATCGTGATCGGGTACCGAAGCGCCCGAGATGATCACGCACTTGCTGGTGCTGGACGTCGCCCCGCCCATGCCGTCGGTGTGCTTGCCGTAGGGATCGGGCGAGCCGATCACGCGCATCAGCAGCGCATCGCGCGCGGGGCCTGGCACCTGCGCCGCAACGGGCAGGTCCTGCAGGCGGAAGAAGACACCTTTGCTGGTGCCGCCGCGCATGTAGGTGGCGGGAATGCGGAGTTGGGGGAGGTAGGTCATTGGGATTCCGGAGGGAAAGCCACGCAGGGCGTGGCTCTACGGGGGTTGGGTCAGGCGGCCTGGGTGGATTCCAGGAAGTCCTGGGCGAAGCGCTGGAGGACGCCGCCAGCTTCGTAAATGGCCACTTCCTCGTCGCTGTCCAGGCGGCAGGTGACCGGAACCACCACGTCCTGGCCATCACGGCGGTGGATGATCAGGCTGAGGTCGGCACGCGGGGTGCGTGCGCCGACCACGTCGAAGGTCTCGGAGCCGTCGATGCCCAAGGTCAGACGGGTGGTGCCCGGCTTGAACTCCAGCGGCAGCACGCCCATGCCGATCAGGTTGGTACGGTGGATGCGCTCGAAGCCCTCGGCGACGATCGCCTCCACACCGGCAAGGCGCACGCCCTTGGCCGCCCAGTCGCGCGAACTGCCCTGGCCGTAGTCCGCACCGGCAATGATGATCAGCGGCTGCTTGCGCTCCATGTAGGTTTCAATCGCCTCCCACATGCGCATGACCTTGCCTTCCGGCTCGACCCGGGCCAGCGAGCCCTGCTTCACGCTGCCATCCTCGTTGCGGACCATCTCGTTGAACAGCTTGGGGTTGGCGAAGGGGGCGCGCTGCGCGGTGAGGTGGTCGCCACGGTGGGTGGCGTAGGAATTGAAGTCCTCCTCGGGCAGGCCCATTTTCGCCAGGTACTCACCCGCTGCACTGGAGGCCAGGATCGCATTGGACGGCGACAGGTGATCGGTGGTGATGTTGTCGGGCAGCACCGCCAGGGCACGCATGCCGGCCAGCGTGCGTTCGCCCGCCAGCGCACCTTCCCAGTACGGCGGGCGGCGGATGTAGGTGCTCTGCGGACGCCAGTCGTACAACGGGCTGACGGTCGGCCCGGCGTGTTCCACACGGATGTTGAACATCGGGTTGTAGACGCTGCGGAACTGTTCCGGCTTCACCGCAGCCTTCACGACGGCGTCGATCTCAGCATCGCTCGGCCAGATGTCCTTCAGGCGTACTTCGCTGCCCTGCGCATCGAGGCCCAGCACATCCTTTTCAATGTCAAAGCGCACGGTACCGGCAATGGCATAGGCGATCACCAGCGGCGGCGAGGCGAGGAACGCCTGCTTGGCATAGGGATGGATACGGCCGTCGAAATTGCGGTTACCCGACAGCACAGCGGTGGCATACAGGTCACGGTCGATGATTTCCTGCTGGATGACGGGATCCAGCGCGCCACTCATGCCGTTACAGGTGGTGCAGGCGAACGCGACGATGCCAAAGCCCAGCTTTTCAAGGTCCGGCAGCAGGCCGGCCTCTTCCAGGTACAGCTGCACGGCCTTCGAGCCCGGGGCCAGCGAGGATTTCACCCACGGCTTGCGCAGCAGGCCGCGCTCGTTGGCCTTGCGCGCCAGCAGACCGGCGGCAATCACGTTGCGCGGGTTGGAGGTGTTGGTGCAGCTGGTGATGGCGGCGATGATCACCGCACCGTCCGGCATCAGGCCCTGGGCCTGCTCGGCCTTGCCGGCCTCGAACTTGGCGGCGTCGGCGATGCCGCGCTCGACCAGCGCCGACACCGGCAGGCGACGGTGCGGATTGCTCGGGCCGGCCATGTTGCGGACCACGCTGGACAGGTCGAAACGCAGCACGCGCGGATACTGTGCGGTCACCAGGTCATCGGCCCACAGCCCGGTGGTGCGGGCGTAGTTCTCGACCAGCGCGACCTGGGCTTCCTCGCGCCCGGTCAGGCGCAGGTAGTCGGTGGTCTGGCTGTCGATGTAGAACATCGCCGCGGTCGCACCGTATTCGGGGCACATGTTGGAAATGGTCGCGCGGTCGCCGATGGTCAGCGCGGCGGCACCTTCGCCGAAGAACTCCAGCCACGCACCGACCACGCGTTCGGCGCGCAGGAATTCGGTCAGCGCCAGCACCACGTCGGTGGCGGTAATGCCCGGCTGCGGCCTGCCACTGAGCTCCACGCCGACGATGTCAGGCAGGCGCATCCACGAGGCGCGGCCCAGCATGACGTTCTCCGCTTCCAGCCCGCCAACGCCGATGGCGATCACGCCCAGAGCATCCACGTGCGGGGTATGGCTGTCGGTGCCGACGCAGGTATCGGGGAAGGCGACGCCGTCCTGCACGTAGATCACCGGCGACATTTTCTCCAGATTGATCTGGTGCATGATGCCGTTGCCCGGCGGAATCACGTCCACGTTCTGGAAGGCCAGTTTGGTCCAGTCGATGAAGTGGAAGCGGTCTTCGTTGCGGCGGTCCTCGATGGCACGGTTCTTCTCGAACGCCTGCGGATCGTAGCCACCGCACTCCACCGCCAGCGAATGGTCGACGATCAGCTGCACCGGAACGACCGGATTGACCTTGGCGGGATCGCCGCCACCCTCGGCGATGGCGTCACGCAGACCGGCGAGGTCGACCAGCGCGGTCTGGCCCAGGATGTCGTGGCAGACCACACGGGCCGGGAACCAGGGAAAGTCCAGGTCCTGGCGACGTTCGATCAGCTGGGTCAGCGAAGCTGTGAGAGTGCCCGGGTCGCAGCGGCGTACCAGGTTTTCGGCCAGCACGCGCGAGACATACGGCAGCGTGGCATAGGCCCCCGGCGCAATCGCGTCGACGGCGGCACGGGCATCGAAATAGTCCAGCGAGGTGCCGGGAAGGGTTTTGCGGAAATCAGTATTCATGGCTGGCGATAGCTGCGAATTGGCGGGCCGGGGAAAACAGATGCCGGCCCCGAAGGGCCGGCAGCAGCATTACGCGCGCTCGGACAGCGGCACGAAGACCTGATCTTCCGGGCCGGTGTAGTTGGCGCTGGGACGGATGATCTTGCCGTCGATGCGCTGTTCGATGACGTGCGCGCTCCAGCCGGAGGTGCGGGCAATGACGAACAGCGGGGTGAACATGGCGGTGGGCACACCCATCATGTGGTAGCTGACCGCGCTGAACCAGTCCAGGTTCGGGAACATCTTCTTGATGTCCCACATCACCGACTCCAGGCGCTCGGCGATGTCGTACATCTTCAGATTGCCCTGCTCCGCCGAGAGTTCACGGGCGACGTCCTTGATGACCTTGTTGCGCGGGTCGCTGACCGTGTACACCGGATGGCCGAAACCGATCACCACTTCCTTGCGTTCCACGCGGGCCTTGATGTCGGCCTCGGCATCGTCCGGGCTGTCGTAGCGCTTCTGCACCTCAAAGGCCACTTCATTGGCACCGCCGTGCTTGGGACCGCGCAGCGCCCCGATGCCGCCGGCAATGCAGCTGTACATGTCACTGCCAGTGCCGGCAATGACGCGGCAGGTAAAGGTGGAGGCATTGAACTCGTGCTCGGCGTACAGGATCAGCGAGGTATGCATGGCGCGCACCCACGAATCCTGCGGCTTTTCGCCGTGCAGCAGGTGCAGGAAGTGGCCGCCGATGGAGTCATCGTCGGTTTCCACGTCGATGGCACGGCCATTGTGGCTCCAGTGGTACCAATACAGCAGCATCGAGCCCAGGCAGGCCATCAGCTTGTCGGCGATATCACGCGCACCGGGATGATTGTGGTCGTCCTTTTCCGGCGACACGCAGCCCAGCACGGACACGCCCGTGCGCATGACATCCATCGGGTGTGCCGACGGCGGCAGTTCTTCCAGTGCCGCCTTGACTGCCGCCGGAATGCCGCGCAGCGACTTCAGCTTGGCCTTGTAGGCGGTCAGTTCGGCGCGGGTGGGCAGCTTGCCGTGCACCAGCAGGTGGGCGATTTCCTCGAACTCACTGGTGTTGGCCAGGTCCAGGATGTCATAGCCGCGGTAATGCAGGTCGTTGCCGCTGCGGCCGACGGTACACAGCGCGGTGTTGCCGGCTGCGGTGCCGGACAGGGCTACGGACTTCTTCGGCTTGAAGCCGGGGGCGGTGGTTGCTTCGCTCATGATCCCTCCAGAAACAGTAGTACGGAATTACTTCTTGGCGGCGAACAGCGCATCGAGCTGCTGCTCGAAGGCGTGGTAGCCGATACGGTCGTAGAGTTCCTCGCGCGTCTGCATGGTATCCACCACGTTCTTCTGGTGGCCATCGCGACGAATGGTCGCATACACATTCTCGGCCGCCTTGTTGGCGGCGCGGAAGGCGGACAGCGGGAACAACTGGATCGCCACGCCGGCCGAGGCCAGTTCGTCGCGGCTGAACAGCGGGGTTTTGCCGAACTCGGTAATGTTGGCCAGCACCGGCACTTTCACGGCATCGACGAAGCGGCGGTAGGTATCCAGATCGTAGGCCGCCTCGGCGAAGATGCCGTCGGCACCGGCTTCCACGCAGGCAATGGCGCGCTCAATGGCAGCGTCCACCCCATCCACCTGGATGGCATCGGTGCGGGCGATCAGGAAGAAGTCCGGGTCGGTCTTGGCATCGGCGGCGGCCTTCACGCGGTCGACCATTTCGCCCTGCGAGACGATTTCCTTGCCGGGACGGTGACCGCAACGCTTGGCCCCCACCTGGTCTTCAATGTGACAGGCCGCAGCACCGGCCTTGATCAGTGACTTGACCGTGCGCGCGATGTTGAACGCGCTGGGCCCAAAGCCGGTGTCGATGTCGACCATCAGCGGCAGGTCGCACACGTCGGTGATGCGGCGCACGTCGATCAGGACATCTTCCAGCGTATTGATGCCCAGGTCGGGCAGGCCCAGCGAACCGGCGGCGACACCGCCGCCGGACAGGTAGATGGCGCGGTAGCCGGCCCGCTGCGCCAGCAGCGCATGGTTGGCGTTGATAGCACCGATCACCTGCAGCGGCGACTCGGCGGCCAGGGCGGCGCGGAAGCGCGCGCCGGCGGAGGAAAAAGAAGAGGTCATTCGGCCATCCATCGTGGGTAACTGCCAGACAGGCGCAAGGGACGTGCCAACATGCAAGCCATTGATTTATATAACCCGGCAAATTTCAGATCACGTTTCATAATGAAACACTGAAACACCTGTAACATGAAATCACTGAAACAAGCCGGACCGCCATGTCGCTGCCCCTGCCCCGTCACCGCCTGCCCGACCCCGACCCCGGCCACCTGCCGGTGATCTGGACGGTCAGCGTGTCGCGCCTGACCGGCCTGCTGGGCGATGTGATTCCCGAGTTCGACCGGCGCGCGCGGATCGTGCCGATCAACCTGGGCTTCGAGGAGGCGGTGGATGTCATCGGCCAGCGGCTGCGTCGCGAGCACTGCGACGTGGTGATCGCCGGCGGCTCGAATGCGGCCTACCTGCGCAGCCGGCTGGAGGTGCCGCTGGTGCCGATCCAGGCCAATGGCTTCGACCTGATGGAAGCACTGGCGCGCGCGCGACGGATCGCCCCGCGCATCGGCCTGGTGACGCACGCCACCGACGTCCCCACCTTCGGCAGCTTCCAGCACAGCTTCGGGCTGGACATCGAACACCGGCGCTTTGTCACCCGCGAAGATGCGCGCGACTGCATTGCCGATCTGCGCGCCAACGGCATTGAAGTGATCGTCGGCACCGGCATGGCAATTGACCACGCCGAGCAGATGGGCCTGCCCGGCGTGCTGCTGTACTCCGCCGATTCAGTCCGCCAGGCCTTTGAACATGCACTGGAACTGGCCCAGACCCTGGCCCGCTCCGGGGCCGCCCCGATCCGCCGTCGGGTAACCGCGCGCCACCGCGAGCGTGACCCGGTCCTGTTGGGCGACAGCCCGGCCATGCAGCAGGTGCGCGAACGCGTGGCGCTGTATGCGCCGCACGACAGCACAGTACTGGTCAGTGGTGCTACCGGCACCGGCAAGGAACTGGTCGCACGGCAACTGCATGCTGCCAGCGGGCGACGCGGCCGGTTCGTGGCGATCAACTGCGGGGCGATCAGCGAGTCGCTGCTGGAGGCGGAGCTGTTCGGCTACACCGAAGGTGCCTTTACCGGTGCGCGACGCGGCGGCCGCGTGGGGCTGGTCGAGGCCGCCGATGGCGGCACGCTTTTCCTGGACGAGATCGGCGAACTGCCTCTGCCACTGCAGACCCGCCTGCTGCGGGTGCTTGAGGAACGCGAGGTGCTGCGGGTCGGGGCCACCGAGCCGGTGGCAGTGAACGTGCGGGTCGTCGCCGCCACCTTGCAGACACTGGAGTCCCTGGTGGAGGCTGGCAAGTTCCGGCGCGACCTGTACTACCGGCTGGCCGCCCTGCGCATTGCCCTCCCACGCTTGCAGGAACATGCCGAGGACGTGCCGGCGCTGCTGGAACACTTTTTCCAGCAGCTCGGGCAGCGCGCCAGTCCACTGAATGCCGCCGCCCTGCAACGCCTGCGCGATTACGCCTGGCCGGGCAATGTGCGCGAACTGCGCAATCTGGTGGACCGGCTGCGGGTGCATTGGTCTGCCAGCGCCGGAACACTTGGACTGGCGCAGCTGTTGGAGTGGGCTCCCGAAGTGGGCGATACAGGACGCCTTGATGCAGCGGATACACTTTCCGACGGAAAGATGCCGCTGATGGCGGGACATCGCCCCGCCCCTGAAACAGTGGCCCGGGTACTGGCAGACTGTGGCGGCAATCGGGAAGTTGCCGCTGCACGCCTCGGCGTATCGCGCACCACCTTGTGGCGCTGGCTGCGACGCACCGGCTGATCGCGCCCGGTTGGCGCATTTCGCCCAGCCAAGAAACGCCCCACTTGCACTTTCGGCTTTTTCCGACGTCAGGACGCGGAAAAATCTGTCGCATCAGGGCGTTTCTGCGCGCGGCTTCCCGTTCATCCACTCGCACCGCAGGCATCACTACGCCGCGCGCCGAAGCACATCCCGACACGCGGTGACGCGACCAGCGCACCTGCGGTAGGAAACGTGTTCAGCACTCCAAACCGTGCGTGAACTCTCCCGCTTCGGTGCGATGCCCACGTACGGCTCGCGAGGGTAGGTTCGATCTCGGACAGATTGCAGACCTTGCTGCTTCCGTCACCGTCATGCGCGCCGCCCGCGCGCATTCCATTGCCATGCTCCGTGAGATCACCCGTGCAGTACCAGATCGCTTTCGCCACCTCTGCTCCTTCAGACACGCCTGCCGATGCAGTCAATGACGACGTCGTGCCGCCAACCGGGAATGCGCCGATGCCAGAGTTGGGCACGCTGTTCCCCGTACAGCTGCCCGACCGACCCGCTGCCAACACCGAACCGATGCGCCGTTAGGCCCTGTCGCCTGCCCGTTGCCACGAGGTACACCATGCTCTTTACTTCCATCGGTACCGCTCCGACGGCTACCTTTTCCACCGCACGCCCTCTTACCGCCAAGCGGAAGCCGGACGAAGCCAGGACGTTTGCACTGCTTCGGCTGCATAACAGCGCTGCAACCGCTGTTTCGCCACCCCCTTCACCGCGCGCTCAGAATGTCCGCATGGGCTACTTCGCCGATGCGGAGCCCGCCAACGCCGCCGAGGCGATGCCGGCATACGAGACGCTCACTGAACAGATCCGTGCGGTGCTGTGCACGCTGGCCGAAGGCCAGAAACCATCGCTGCGCCAAGCCATCGAAGCGTTCCAGTTCGATGCGGACGACACCCATGAAGCCTCGATGGAGCGCCAGGTCAAGCACCTGACCCGGGCGCTTGCACCCGAACGGGAATGCTCCCCGCACCAGCGGTTGCTCACGCGCGCGGCGCGTGATCTGGCCCGCGCGTCGGATGGCGATCGGCTGATGAAATCCGAGGTTGAAAGGCACACGCGGCGACAGACGAAGAACCACTATCCAGGGGCGCACTACGAAGTGTCGCGTGGGATGAGCCTCGGCGCGGGCGTGGGTCTTCCGGGCATCGGCGATGCCAGCCTCACCGGTAGCGCCGTGCGCGCAAAAAGCACCTCCACCTATGACGATCTGGCGGTCGCCCATTTCAACACGACAACCGTGACCGGTCGTGCGGCGGTCGAAGCCGGGCTGCCTGCAGACATCGGCGTGGGCGCGCACGCGTCGGCACATGTCACCCGCGGCACCGGTAATGTGGACGACAAGATGCAGGATCGGGTACTGGCGCTGGCACAGGCGTCGGTAGAACGCCGGTTGGCCGGGCCACGCCTGTTGCGGATCGCCAAACGCGTGGTGGGTCCCCGCCGCGACCGCTACACCGAGCGCATCAGCACGGCATTGGCATGGCAGACCCGCTTGCCCATGCTGCTGGGGCACAGCACCCCGCTGCGGACGCCCCGCTTTCACCCCGCCCCGCCGGTACCGATCGCCGCTACCCTGCATGCGGTGGGCGGCGAGCTGGGTGCCCACGCCGGCGTCGCCGTGCTGGATGCCGGGGTCTCCGCCGCGGCGACACGCACCGAAGTCCTGATCAGCCTACCGCTGCGCCTGACCGACACGTCGGCCGAAGCCAGTGACCTGCGCCAGGACCTCATGGTGCAGCGCCGTCTGGAGGAACGGCTCGCCCACCTGCTCAGCTGCATGCCAAGGCCGCGCTCGCGCACGCTGCAACAGGTGCAGTGCATCCGCAATTCGCCTGCAGCTGCGGGGGCCATGGGCCTGCGTCTGGACGCGGTGGAGCACCTGCGTGCGGAGTTCGACCACTTTGAAGCGCTGGCCCGGCATGCACTGCAGGCACCCCGTCTGGCGGCTGCACCGCTGGCGTCGCTCAGCCGCGACTGGGGCAGTGACGGTCAACGCCGCGAACCGGTGATGGTGCATATGCTCGACACCCTGG
>JAEXNZ010000312.1 GCA_023439425.1 Pseudomonadota bacterium | reverse complement strand
GTCGCGCTGGGCTGGATGGACTACCGGTGGATGGAAGACCGCACGGTTCACTGGGCGTGGCCGGTATTTGGAACCCTGATTGCGCTCGTCGCAATTGCATTCACGCACATCCTGGCATTGATCTTCGCTGGACCCGGCATAGTGTTAGCAACCTACCTGTGCATCTGGCACCTCCGCCGAGCGCGGCGGGACGCGGCTCGGGTATAACGGTGCTAACACCAATACATCACCCTTGCATACATCCACATCGCGATACACCGCCTGACGCCCATTCCGAAACTGCAGCCGCACATCAAAGCGGCAACCCGCCTCCCCCAGCCGCACCGTGGTACTGCCGCCGCCCCCGGACAACGGACCGATAGCGCGCGGTTCGTACACCTCATTCCCCTGCGCAGCCACCTCCACCGCAACGACACTGTCATGCGTGCGATTGACCAGCGTCAGGTAGCGCGCCTGACCGGCCTGCGCCAGACCCGAGAGCATCAGAGCGGACATCACGGCAATACGCGTCACGATCATGGCAGCAGCTCCTGCGGATGGGGGTGGCTGCATCAAAGCCCCGCGCGACCGGGCGCGCCACCGATCGGGGACGAATCGTAGCCACACCGGGACCAATCGCAGCGGGCCGATTTCCACACTTCTCCCACCACGCCGGCGCGCCTAAGATGACTCTGGCCCCTCGGCCCAGGACCCCCGGTCATGCCCATCCGCCTTGGCACCACCTCCCTGCCCGTGCACCGTTACCTCGCGCTCTGGGGCGTGGTGATCGTGGTCTTCGCCATCCAGGACTGGATCGCCGGGCATGTCCATGGCCAGCACTGGTCATGGTTCACCCACCTGCGCTGGTCGGCCATTCAATGGGGCACCTGGGCGGCATTGGCTCCCCTCGTGTTCCGCCTGGGCGCACGCTATCCGGTGCTCAGCGGAGCACGTTGGGTCGGAATCGGCCGCCACATTCTGCTGAGCTTCGGCACCACCTCGGCGGCCATGGCCATCGGTGCCCTGGTCTCCACCTTCTTCGAACCCAGCGGCTTCTTCGAACAGTTGGCGTACTTCATCGCACAGCACTTCGCCATCGGCCTGCTCACCTACTGGGCGCTGCTGGCTATCCAGCAGGCACTGCATTACCACGCTGAGAAGTCGCGCCGCGAACTCGAGGCAGCGCGACTGGCCACTGAGCTGGCGCAGTCGAGGCTGGTAGCGCTGAAGTCGCAGTTACAGCCGCACTTCCTGTTCAACACGCTGCACGCCATCATCACCCTGCTTGATGAGGACAAGCTGTCCGCCGAAGACATGCTGCTGCGTCTGAGCGAACTGCTGCGCGCCTTCCTGGAGGACTACGACGGCCAGGAAATCCCGCTGCGCCAGGAACTGGACCTGCTGGAGCTGTACCTGGGCATCCAGCGCACCCGCTTCAAGGACCGCCTCACCACCCGCACCTACATCGCGCCCGACGCACTGGACTGTGCGGTGCCGAGCCTGATCCTGCAGCCGCTGGTGGAAAATGCCGTCCGCCACGGTATCGGCGAGCGCGTAGGCAGCGACATGATTGAGATTGAAGCCCGCCGCGACGGCGACCACCTGCTGCTGGAAGTCCGCAACCGCAACAGCGTGCTGGAAGCAGGCGACAGCAAGGCCGCCGGCCACGGCATCGGCATGGCCAACACCCGCCTGCGCCTGCGCGAACTGTATGGCGACGCCGCCGAGGTCCGGCTGGACATCACCTGGCCGGAAGGCGTGGCCTGCCGCGTGCGGCTGCCCTTCCGCGAAATGGAGGCTGCCGACGATGCGCCGGAGTTCAGTGCCGGACTGGCAGCACCATGAGCATCACCGCCCTGGTAGTGGACGATGAGCCCATCGCGCGCCGCGCCATTGTGCGGCTGCTTGAGGAAGACCCCGACATTACCCTGCTTGGAGAGTGCGGGGATGGGGTCTCAGCGGTGCACCAGTTACGCGCGCACTCGCCCGACCTGGTGTTCCTCGACATCCAGATGCCAGCGATTACCGGTCTGGACGTGGTTGCCACCATCGGTGCCGAACGCATGCCGGCCACCGTGTTTGTAACCGCCTTCGAGCAATATGCCGTGAAGGCGTTTGAAGCGAACGCGGTGGACTATCTGGTCAAACCGTTCAGCCGCGAGCGCTTTGCCGAAGCGCTGATCCGCGTGAAGAGGCGGATTTCGGCACCCGCCGCCATGGCGGTGCATACCACCCGCATTCTCCAGGCGCTGGACGAGCTGCGCCAGCGCGACCAGTACCTGCACCGCATTGCAGTACGCGAGGATGAACAGGTGCTGCTGGTGGCGGTGGACGACATCGTCTGGATCAGGGCCGCACGCAACAATGTTCAGATCCATCTGCCCGGCAAGGTCCATGAGCACCGGCAGACCCTGACCGATCTGGAGGCAAAACTGGACCCGCGCCATTTCGCGCGGGTCCATCGTTCCGCCATCGTCAACGTGCGGAGGGTGAAGATGATCCATCCGTGGTTCAACGGACATCATGTAGTGACGATGGACAACGGGCAACAGTTGCGCATGAGCCGGTATCAGCACGAGGCATTTTTGAAGCTGGTTTCGAGCCTGTGCTGAGCGACGGACGATCAGTCCCTTGTTCCGAAGTCACGCACGCTGATCGTATTGGCCCCGTCTGTCGTATAGAACTGCAGCCTGATCACATTGCCATGCTGGTTGAAATACTGCATGTCCTTCGGCCGATAGAACTCACCACCAGGTGCATAGAAGAACGACATGGACACTCGAGCCAAGGTCGCTTGACCCTCAACCTTGTTGACGCGAAATCGTTGCACCACACCATGACCAGCCACGAAAGAAACCTCTCGGGAAGGCCCGTATTCATATACCACTTGGTTATACGACATCATACTGTGAGACATGTGGCAGTAGTAATCCTCCTCCCAGGTCAGATCGTCCGACGCAACGATCCTCAAGTTGCCGTGTTGCGACTTGAACTTTACGTAGTACAGATCAACATCGAAGGGCGAGTTAGATTCATTGACTTTCGAAAAATCGATATCGTGCACGCCGTAGCGCAATCCCTCTCTGGGCTGCACCTTTACCCAACTGTCGAACTTGCCACTTCCTGGCGCACCTTCCCCGGTGTTTGTGCGATATACAGCCCCGGACGGCGATATGATCTCCGCCGCCACCCAATGCGCGTGCATTTCCGTGGTCACGATGTACCGCGTGATGGACTGATTGTTGATCTCAGGCTGTTCTGCTGACGTCGGTACCGGAACGTCCACGCCATCCTCCCGCGTCACTGGGAAGTCATAGATGAACCGTTCATCCTTGTCCAACGACGACCAGATCTCTCCACTGGTGTTATAGCCGATCAGCTTTATTCCCTTGAGCTGCTGCTGGGTGAGTGTTACCTGTACACCATTCTCATCCCGTGCATCGACCACCACTTCAACAGGGCACTGCTGCTTGCCATTCGCATACAACGGTGCTGTCACCTTGCTGGTCTTGTTGATTTGAACCTCAAACGATCTCAGCGACGCCCAGTTTGCCGCAGGCGCAACCGCATCATCAGTATCCTCAAGCCGTTCAGCACCTTCGCCGGCGATTTTCGCGTTCATGTGATCCACTCCCAGATTGAGTTCCATTGGACTGTCTAAAACAAACCATGGACCGCAAGCAGGGAACGCACAGGGCGCACAAACGCACCGGCACAGGGCTGCACCGAACAGATGAAGGATCGAAAAGGCACGGCTACGCGAAGCCCGTCCTGCTAGACCGTCCACCGCTCGCGATTCACCCCCGTGAGGGTCTGACGCTACGCTTGGCTCTGTTATCGGGACGTCATGATGGGGATGACGCAATCGCTGGATGACGCGGGAGGTACTGGTAGGGTCGCACGACAGTCGACCGCCGATAACGTTGATCGGCGCATTAGGGCCTGGAGCCAGCCGGAAAAGCTATACGGAGATCAGAACTTCACGACCGGTCTTGTCAAAAAACTGGACCCGCGCCATTTCGCGCGGGCCCATCGTTCCGCCATCGTCAACGTGCGCCGCGTGAAGGCGATCCATCCCTGGTTCAACGGACATCATGTGGTGACGATGGACAACGGGCAGCAGTTGCGCATGAGCCGGTATCAGCACGAGGCATTTTTGAAGCTGGTTTCGAGCCTGTTCTGAGCAAGATTGCCGCGGTATGTGCTGCTATCGCCTCAGCACCTCACTCGCCGTATATTTCCGGATCCCTCGGTGGATCTCCAGCGTCCGATATGTGCATGGTATTTCCATTGGATGAATTATTGTACTGCACCATGCCGGGATTTCCGTACTGATCGTAATAGACCACGCGAGCGTTTATATCTCTATTCATTGGCTGATATGACCTATTAGAGATACGCGCTGCATTTGCCTGACCAGCCCTGTCGTTAATCGGAAATGATCCGAATCCCGGTTGACCATAACCCACAGAGGATTTCGGACCAACCTAGTAGGCAAACTGAGCTTTCTCTCGCCAACCATCTTTGGCCCAGCTGTAATGCTTATGTCCAGCCCCAACATCAAGATGGTGGCTGCCCCTGATGCTGTAGTTTCCGGTGCCGTAGTCCGTACGAAATTTTAAGTAGTACACATCGCAATCATATCTATCCCCACTGGGTCCTCCGTTGTTCGACAATACGAAAGCTGCGGCCGGATGAATAGGAACTTCCACCCCAAGTATGTTGATCCAGCTGTCGAAATCCTTGGTGCTATATACCGCACCAGTGGACGAGATGATCTTCGCGGCGAGCTTCTTTTCGGCCATGCTGGTGGCCATATAAAGCGTGATCGTGTTTGCCTTGACTCCAGGCAGATCTTCATCGTCTACAGGCTGTAATTCACTCCCGTCATCTCGTGCCGGAAGGAAGTTGTACTCGTATTCATTCTTTGTATGAGACCAGCCGCCCATAGGGTAATCGGTCTCGTAGTAGCGCAAGGTAATCTCCTGCAGCTGCGCTGTCGTCAGGGTGACCTGGACCCCGTTCTCATCGCGGGCATCAAGCGTCACCTTGATAGGCACCTGCTGACGCGTGTTCTTGTAGCACTTGGCGTTGATCTTGGTGTGGCCCAATACCTCCACCTTGAAATCTGCCAAGGTCGCCCAGTGGACCAACGGCTCGACAATAATTATGTCGTCAGTTACCGGCATGTCGGTGCTGCTTGATTCATCGGTATTCATCGCGATGTACTCCCAGTTGAGTTCCATTGGATTGCCATCAACAA
Organism: Pseudomonadota bacterium; assembly: GCA_023439425.1. Taxonomy (GTDB): domain Bacteria; phylum Pseudomonadota; class Gammaproteobacteria; order Xanthomonadales; family Xanthomonadaceae; genus Stenotrophomonas. Next base: position 90 of record JAEXNZ010000312.1, on the reverse strand, counting down.
CCGCATGGATCGCAAGCAGGGAACGCACAGGGCGCACGAACGCACCGGCACAGGGCTGCACCGAACAGATGAAGGATCGAAAAGGCACGG
>JAEXNZ010000358.1 GCA_023439425.1 Pseudomonadota bacterium | reverse complement strand
CACCGTGGGTTTCCATGTGCTCGCCGCTGGTGAAGACCACGCGGTCGCCTGCCTGCAGGCGGTCGGCTTCCACCAGCAGGCGGATGCTGCCGCGCGCGGCTTCACGCGGGGTCAGGCCGCGGCTGTCGAAGTTGATCGGGAACACGTCGCGCATCAAGGCCATCTGCCGGCGTGCACCGTCGTGACGGGTCACCGCGAACACCGGGGCCGAGGCACGGAAGCGCGACAGATAGCGCGCGGTGCCACCGGATTCGGTCATCGCCACGATCGCGCGCACGCCCACATGCTGGGACAGGAACATGGTGGCCATGGCGATGGCCTGGTCAGCACGCTCCAGGTTGCGCGGCGAGGCACCGAAGTCGGTTTCGGTCTGGAACTGACGCTCTGCACCCAGGCAGATACGCGCCATCGCTTCGACCGCCTTGACCGGATACGCACCCGCGGCGGTTTCGGCCGACAGCATCACCGCGTCGGTACCGTCGATCACCGAGTTGGCCACGTCCAGCACTTCGGCGCGGGTCGGAATCGGGCTTTCGACCATCGACTGCAGCATCTGCGTGGCGGTAATCACCACCTTGTTCTGCGCCAGCGAGGCCTTGATGATCTTCTTCTGCAGGCCCGGCAGCTCGGCGTCGCCGATTTCCACGCCCAGGTCGCCACGCGCCACCATCACCACGTCGCTGGCGTCGACGATCTCTTCCAGATTCTCGATGGCTTCGGTGCGCTCGATCTTCGACACCAGCGCCGCATCGCAGCCGTGCTGCTGGGCGATGGCACGCGCATCGTTCATGTCCTGCGCATTGCGGCAGAACGAGACGGCGATGAAGTCCACGCCGATCTTGGCCACGATGCCGATCAGTTCCTTGTCGCGCTCGGTCAGCGCGCCCAGCGACAGGCCACCGCCCTGCTTGTTCAGGCCCTTGCGGTCGGACAGCACGCCGTCGTTGAGCACGGTGTTGATGATGCGCTCGCCCTGCACTTCCACCACCTGCAGCTGCATCAGACCGTCGTCGAGCAGCAGCACGTCGCCCGGACCCACGTCCTGCGGCAGACCGAGGTAGCTCACGCCCACCTGGGTGGTGTCACCAGCCGGTGCATCCTGCGAGGCAACCAGGTCGAAACGGTCACCGGCCTTCAGCGTGATCTTGCCTTCGGCAAAGCGCTCGATGCGGATCTTCGGACCCGGCAGGTCGGCCAGGATGCCCACTTCCACGCCCACCCGCGCGGCAGCAGCACGTACGTCGGCGGCGCGCTTGGCCTGGCCGGACGGGTCGCCGTGACTGAAATTCAGTCGCACCACGTTGACGCCGGCGCGGAACAGATCCTCCAGCACGCCGGGCTTGTCTGTTGCCGGCCCGAGGGTGGCGAGGATCTTGGTGCGACGCTGACGCTCAATCATGGTTAAAGGGCTCCCTGGAAAGGGTCAAAATTAGCACACCCTTCACGCCCCATGAATACGTTTACACCTTTGCCCCTGCTGGGTTTCGCAGATGTCCTACGGACAGTCCCGAAGGCCGGGACAGGACAGCGCGCGTCCTGCATGCGACATCCGGCGGCGTACGGAACGCCGCCACCCGCCATGCACCTGCGACATGCGGCGTCTTACGGTACGTCGCCGCCCGCCACGCACCGTAGAGCGGGGCTTGCCCCGCTGCCTTTCCGTCCGGATTCAGGCAATCAATGACAACAACGCGTCCGGCACCGCCGCCAGATGCTGCGCCCCTGCCGCCTGCAGCTCCGCCGCACCACCAAACCCCCACAGCACACCAACGTTGCGCATCTGATGATGCCGCGCGCCCTCGATGTCCATGCGCCGATCGCCGATCATCCAGCACTGCTGCGCCGGCAATTGCAGCCGGCGCAGGGCCTCGGCCACCAACTGCGGTTTCTCGCTGCGGCTGCCGTCGATGGTCGCGCCGATCACGTCCTCGAAGCACGCACCAAACGGCAGATGCTCGACAATGCGCCGTGCATGCGGTTCGTTCTTGGCGGTCACGATCGCCAGGCGATGGCCGCGTGCATGCAGGTCCTGCACGACCTGGCCGATGCCGGCGTAGACCTCGTGCTCGCGCCATCCGACCACGTCGAAGCGCTCGCGGTAGTACGTGACCGCCTGCTCCACTTTCTCCGGATCGTTGAACAACGGCGCGAAGCTGGTCCGCAGCGACGGACCGATCCAGCGCCGCAGATCTTCCTGCGGCGGCACCGGCTGACCCATCTGGGTCAGCGCATGTGCCACGCACTGGGTGATGCCGACCGCAGAGTCGATCAGGGTGCCGTCGAGGTCGAAGAACAGGGTGTCGGGTTCATGCCCGGCATGGGCTGCGACCATGCCGGGATGCGAAAGCGACATCAGTTGCCCCGGGCTTCAAGCGCGGCCACGGCCGGCAGGGTCTTGCCTTCCAGGAACTCCAGGAACGCACCGCCACCGGTGGAGATGTAGCTGACCTGGTCGGCGATCTCGAACTTGTCGACCGCAGCCAGGGTGTCGCCGCCACCGGCAATGGAGAACGCCGGCGAGGATGCAATGGCCTTGGCCAGCGCTTCGGTGCCATGGCTGAAGGCTTCAAACTCGAACACGCCCACCGGGCCGTTCCAGCCCACGGTGCCGGCCTTGGCGATCAGCCCGGCGTAGTGCTGCGCGGTCTGCGGGCCGATGTCCAGGATCAGATCGTCTTCGGCAACCTCGCCGACCGCCTTCACCGAGGCCGGTGCATCCGGCAGGAACTGCTTGGCGACCACCACGTCGGTCGGCAGCGGAATGTCCGCGCCGCGGGCCTTGGCATCGGCCACGATCTTCTTCGCGGTATCCAGCAGGTCCGGCTCGTACAGCGCCTTGCCTACCGGGTAGCCGGCGGCAGCGATGAAGGTGTTGGCAATGCCGCCTCCGACTATCAGCTGGTCGACCTTGCCGACCAGGTTGGCCAGCAGTTCCAGCTTGGTGCTGACCTTGCTGCCGGCGACGATGGCCAGCAGCGGC
>JAEXNZ010000248.1 GCA_023439425.1 Pseudomonadota bacterium | reverse complement strand
CCGCCCCGCACGGAAGATTCGAAACGCTGCAGTTCGCGACCAACCAATGCGCTACTGTTACAGACTGCACGACCATGGAAGACCCCTCTTATGCCATACCCACTCCCTGCATCGGCATCTGCGCGCTGGATCGCGCGGGGCTGTGTACGGGCTGCCTGCGCACGATGGACGAGATTGCAGGGTGGCGTGACATGAGTCGCGAACAACAGCATCACGCCATGCAGCACACGCTGCGGCTGCGCGAGCAGCTGCGGCAATCCCTGCAGGGTTCGCTGGCCGACCACGAACGCCTGCTGCGCGCGCTGCATCCGCTGGATGCGCCGCCGTCCGGCGATGGCTGGAACCGTAGTGAGCTGGTCGACCTGCTGCCGCCAGGCCCCCCGGTGGAAGCGGCGGTGCTCGCCGGCATCGTGCCGCGCGCCAGTGGTGCCCAGGTCATCCTGACCCGGCGCACCGAAACCCTGCGCCAGCACGGCGGCCAGGTCGGCTTTCCCGGCGGGCGCACCGAACCCGACGACCGCGATGCGGTGGCCGCCGCCCTGCGCGAAAGCAACGAGGAAATCGCGCTGCCGTTTGATCGCGTGCAGCCGCTGGGCTATCTCGATCCGTTCGTTACCATCACCGGCTATCGCGTGATGCCGGTGGTGGCGGTGATCGACCCGGACTTCGTCGCGGTGCCGCAACCGGCCGAAGTGGCCGAGGTCTTTGAAGTACCGTTGGATTATCTGCTCGACCCCGCCAATCTGCATCAGGTGGAAATTGAACACCGCGGACGCATTCGCCACGTGCTGGAGTACGGCTGGCCCGGCCAGCGCATATGGGGAGCCACCGCCGCCATGCTGTACAACCTGCGACGCCGACTGGAGCAGCTTGCATGACCCTCTCTGCCAACTTCACTCCGCTGATCGATGCCGCGACGCTGGCGGCGATGCTCGGCCAGGACGCGCCGCGCCTGCTCGATGCGCGCGCCACCGCCAGCGCGCCGAGGGTGCTGGACGCCCGCTTCTCGCTCGCCGATCCGCAGTCCGGCGCGGCCGCGTACGCACAAGGGCATATCGCAGGTGCGGTCCACGCCGATCTCAATCGTGATCTGGCCGATCTCAGTAAAGTCGGCGAGGGACGTCATCCCTTGCCCGACAGCGATGCGTTTGCCGCCCAGCTCGGCCGCTGGGGCATCGGCCCCGACACCCCGGTGGTGGTCTATGACGCCGGCGACGGCAGCATGGCCGCGGCGCGCGCCTGGTGGATGCTGCGCCTTATAGGCCACACCCGTGCCGCCGTGCTGGATGGTGGTCTGGCGGCCTGGCAGGCCGCCGGCTACCCACTGACCACCGAAGTACCCGCGGTACCCGAAGCGCAACCGTATCCCGGCCGCTTCGACCGCGACCAGATCGCCTCGGTGGAAGAAATTTCCGCCCGCCTCAAGCATGCTCCCGGCTGGCTGCTCGACGCCCGCGCCGGCGAGCGCTTCCGTGGCGAAGTGGAACCGCTGGATCCGGTGGCCGGCCACGTGCCCGGTGCGGTCAACCGCCCGTTCGCCCTGAACGTCCACGAAGGTCGCCTGCGTCCGGCCGCCGACCTGCGCGCCGCGCTGCAACCGCTGATTGGCACGCACGATCCACAACAGGTCGTGCTGATGTGCGGTTCCGGCGTGACCGCCTGCCATCTGCTGCTGGCGATGGAAGTGGCCGGTCTGACCGGCGCGCGTGTCTACCCTGGCTCGTGGAGCGGCTGGGTCAGCGATTCGTCGCGACCGATTGCCACCGGGCCTTGATGCTGGCCATTCGTTGCCCCGGCGCGTGGCGACGCGCTTTTTCGTCCGGTGCATCATTGTTACCGCGGCGCGCCCGGCAACCCGCAATGGCGGGTCAACCCGCCAACGTCTGCAACCGCACTGCCGCCAGCACCCGCGGCCACGGGAACAACGGACCGGGGTCGCGCTTGCGCGGCACCTGGCGCTCGGCATCGTCGCTGGCCTCAACCTGCCGCGTGTCCAGGGCTTCATGGCCGGCAATGAACTGCAGCCCGGGCAGGGTGTCGCACAGGTGCTGCAGCAGGTCGATCAGCGCGGCGATCTGCGCATCGGGGTAAGGCTCATCCATCGCCTGGTGGCGCGAGTCCAGCCAGTGCGGGTAGCGCCCGGTGTTGACCAGTTCGATGCCGATCGAGCGCGGATTGAAACCGCTCACGTGGTGGGCCATCCGCTCCACCGGTACGTACTCCACGATGCTGCCATCGCGGTCGATGTAATAGTGGCCGCTGTTGCCGCTGCCGCTGTCATACAGCACGCGCTCACCGTACTCGCGGGCCATCGCCAGATCCGGCAGTTCGGTGCAGTGGATCACCACCAGGTCGATGTCCTCGCGCGGCCGTTCGGTCAGCTTTGCCACGTAGGGCAGCGGCTGAAGGTCGATGGAGGGCAGGGCACGGTGGGACATGCGTCGATGCTAGCATTCAGGCCATGAGCGCAACCAACACTGCCCCCGTTTTTTCCCGCGTGGTCCCGGCATGAGCCGCGGTCACTGCATTCTGTCGCACGGCTTTGAAAGCGGCCCCGATGCCACCAAGGTCACCGCCCTGGCCGAAGTCGCCGAGCGCCTGGGCTTCACCCATGAGCGGCCGGATTACACCGACCTGGATGCCCGCCGTGAGGTGAGCAACGTCGGCGATGTGCCGGCCCGCCTGCAGCGGCTGGTCGGCCTGGCCGCCGCCGCGGCCGCCCGTGGACCGGTGGTACTCGCAGGTTCCAGCCTGGGAGCCTACATTTCAGGCATTGCCTCGCTGCAGGTGCCGACCCAGGCCCTGTTCCTGATGGTGCCGCCGACCCGGATGGGGCCGATGCCGGCGTTGGACGCCGCGCCGGTACCGACCAGCGTGGTGCATGCGTGGCAGGACGAGCTGATTCCTGCGGCGGATGTGATCGCCTGGGCCCAGGCCCGCTCGGCACGGCTGCTGCTGGTGCAGGACGGCCACCGCCTGGAGCGCCACGTGGAGGCCTCGGCGCAGGCGTTTGAGGCGTTGTTGAAGGGGTTATGACGCCACCTGGGGGCGTTGCCGGGCGCTTGCCGCCGGGTCACGTACAATGCGCGGTCCGCTGACCTGTGTATCCGCCCCCGTGAAATTCTTTGTTTCCTGCGCCAAAGGCCTGGAGTATCTGCTCGCCGACGAACTGCTGGCGCTCGGCCTGCCCAAGGCCACCGCCACCATTTCCGGCGTGAACGCCGAGGGCGAGCTGGCGCAGGCGCAGCGGGTCGTGCTGTGGGCGCGGCTGGCCAGCCGCGTGCTGTGGCCCATCGCCGAGTTCGACTGCCCCGACGAGGCCTCGCTGTACCAGGGCGTCAGCGCCATGCCCTGGGAGCAGCACATCGCCCCGGAACTGACCCTGGCCGTGGACGCCCACGTGTCCGGCACCGAGATCACCCACGCGCGCTTTGCCGCCCAGCGGGTCAAGGACGGCGTGGTCGACAGCCTGCGTGCGCAGGGCCTGGAGCGGCCGTCGGTGAACGTGGAGTTCCCGGATGTGCGCCTGAACCTGTCGCTGCGCAAGGGCCGCGCCACGATCTCCATCGACCTCGGCGGCGGCCCCATGCACCGCCGCGGCTGGCGCATGGCGCAGAACGACGCGCCCTTGAAGGAAAACCTGGCCGCTGCCGTGCTGCTGCGTGCCAACTGGCCGAAAATTCATGCCCAGGGCGGTGGTCTGCTCGATCCGATGTGCGGCAGCGGCACGCTGCTGATCGAAGGCGCGCTGATGGCCGCCGACGTCGCACCCGGCCTGCAGCGCCACGGCAGCATTCCGCCCAGCCGCTGGCTTGGCTTTGATCGTGACAGCTGGAAGGCGCTGCTGACCGAAGCGCGCGAACGCGAGCAGGTCGGGCGCGCCGCGCTCAAGCAGGTGATCCACGGCAGCGACATCGATCCGCTGGCGATCCGCGCCGCGAAAGAAAATGCCGAAGTGGCCGGTGTATCCGACGCCATCTGGTTCGGTGTGCGCGACGTCGCCGATGTGCAGGTGCCGCCGCAGGAAACCGGTTGCGTGGTCTGCAATCCGCCCTACGACGAGCGGCTGGCCGCTGACGCCGTGCTGTACCGCCGCATTGGCGATGCGCTCAAGCGCGCGGTGCCGCAGTGGCGGGCCAGCCTGTTGTGCGGCAGTGCCGATCTGGCCTTCGCCACCGGCCTGCGTGCCAGCAAGAAGTACCAGCTGTTCAATGGTGCCATCGAATGCGCGCTGATTGTCTGCGACCCGATTGCGGTACCGCAGCGCGAGAACAGCGGCGAGCCGCGCGAGCTCAGCGAAGGCGCGCAGATGGTGGCCAACCGGCTGCGCAAGAACATCCGCAAGTACAAGACCTGGCGCAGCAAGGCCCAGGTCACCTGCTACCGCGTCTACGACGCCGATCTGCCCGAGTACGCCGCGGCCATCGACGTGTACCAGGAAGATGGCGGTGCCGGTCGCACGTTCCTGCATGTGCAGGAATACGCCGCACCGGCCACCATTCCCGACGTGGACGTGCGCCGTCGCCGCAACGAGCTGCTGTCGGCTGCGCGCGAGGTGTTCCAGGTGCCCGCCGAGCAGGTCGCATTGAAGTCGCGTGAGCGCGGCAAGGGCGGCAGCAAGTACGGTCGCTTCGAGCAGCGTGGCGAGTTCATCATGGTCCGCGAGAACGACGCGCTGCTGCGCGTGAACCTGTTCGACTACCTCGACACCGGCCTCTTCCTCGACCATCGCCCGCTGCGTTGGCACATGGGTCAGGTGGCCGAGGGCCAACGCTTCCTCAACCTGTTCTGCTACACCGGCGTGGCCAGCGTGCAGGCCGCCGTGGCCGGTGCCGCGTCAACCACCAGCGTGGATCTGTCCGGCACTTACCTGCAGTGGTGTGCCGACAACCTGGCCTTGAATGGCAAGGGCGGCAGCCAGCACACCCTGGTGCAGGCCGATGCGCTGGCCTGGCTGGAAGCCGAGCGTCACCGTTTCGATGTGATTTTCTGCGATCCGCCGACGTTCTCGAACTCGGCCCGCGCAGATGACTTCGATGTGCAGCGCGAACACGTGCGCCTGCTGCGCGCGGCGGTCAACCGCCTGACCCCGGAGGGCGTGTTGTACTTCTCCAACAACTTCCGTCGCTTCAAGCTGGATGAGGAAGCGGTGAAGGAGTTCGCGCAGTGCAAGGAGATCACCGCCGATACCATCGATGAGGACTTCCAGCGTAATCCGCGCATCCACCGCGCGTGGGAGCTGCGCCGCTACGGCGCGTGATGTCGGCTCTACACGGGTAATTCGTTGCCCGGGCGCGTGGCGACGCGCCAATCCATACGGCGTGTCGTTGTTATTGCGGCGCGGCACGACCGTTGGTCGTGCCGCCGGTTACATCACTGCGGCCACCAACCCCAACACTGGCAATCCACACGCCAGCGGCTTCAACCACCGCTGCCGCCACGGATACAACCCGAACGTAATCGGCAGTCCAGCAATCGTCAGCGTGCCCAACCACAGCACCGGGCCCGCAGCCCAGCCGTGGTCCGCCACGCTCAGCGCGAACGATACACACAGCAGCGCCCACCCCAGCACGCGCCAGCGCGTGCGCACGGCGCTACTCGCCGCAGCTTTGCCGTGCAGGTCCAGCTGATGCTTTTCCATCGCCAGCGACAGCGCGGTGAACGCGGCGAAACTCAAGGTCACGGCCAGCAGCATCATGCGCTGGCCTCCGCAGGCACCGGCGGTTTCGCGGCCGCCGCTGCCGCTGCCTGACGCTTCTTTTTCTCGGCCGCGCTGAGCGACGGCTGCCAGCGCTGCATGCGCAGGCCGCAGTAGGCCAGCATCGCGCCGAACGCCAGCATCATCAGATCAAAACCGGCCAGTACCCAGTCGCCGGCCAGCAGGGTCACGCCCAGGTGCGCATGCGTGGTCAGCGCGTTCACCACCGGAATCAACGCGAACAACGCGGCACCGACGTACAGCTGCGCCGCCCACATCAGCCGCTTGGGCCACAGGAAGGCCGCCAGCAGGGCCGCGCCCCAGGCATAGAAGAACACATTGGCCTCAGAAGCCGGGCGTTCGGCCAGCTCGAGTGGCAACAAACGATTGCCCCAGAAATAGGCCGCAAACGCGATTGGCAGACCGGCCACCGCGCCGATGTTGAGCGCGTCGACCAGGCGCAGGCCGAAGCCGGTCCTGCCTGACTTGGCATGCTTGGGTCGTTCCTTCACCGCCCACAGCACCACACCGCTGGCCACCATCAGGCAGCCGACCAGGCCGGACAGGAAGAACAGCGCACGCAGCCCCCAGTCGGCAAAGTGGGCCAGGTGCAGGCCGTACATCACGCCGCGGGTCTGGGTGGCACCGCCCGGAACCGGGCTGGCCTGCAGCAACTCGCCGCTGACCCCATTGAAGCGCAGCGAAGGTGCGTCGCTGGAAAGGCGACGGCCATCACGCTGGTACACGTCGACCACGGCATTGGCCGCACCGGGGCGGGACACGACGAAGCTGCCCACATCCGCACCCTTCCATTCGCGCCGCGCGCTGTCGAGCAGCTGCTGGATCGGCACCGGTGTAGCGCTGCCTTCGCCCGGGCCGTCGACGTCGGCCATGCGTGCGAAAGCTTCGCTGTAGAACGCCGCTTCATCGTTCGGGTAGGCCTTGTTCATACCCCACGGCAGGTACATGAACATCAGGGTGACGATGCCGGTGTAGGTGATCATGGCGTGGTAGGGCAGGGCCATCACCGCGCTGACGTTGTGGAAGTCCAGCCACGACCGCAGGCCCTTGTCCGGGCGGAAGGTGAAGAAGTCCTTGAAGATCTTCTTGTGGGTGATCACCCCGGTGATGATCGCCACCAGCATGAACATTGCACAGAAGCCCACCAGGTAGCGCGCCCACAGCACCGGAATGTAGTGCAGGTCGAAATGCAGGCGATAGAAGAAATCGCCGCCACGGGTCTCACGTGCGCTCACTTCGTTGCCGGTGTTCGGATCCACTGTGGCGTCGCCGAAGCGCCCGCCACCGCGACGGCGCTTTTCGCCTTCGGCAGGCGGTTTCACCATCGACTCGGGATTGCGCCAGAACATGCGCATGGCGGGGTTGCGCGGGCTGGGCAGGGTGACGTTCCAGCTTTCAGCCTGCGGAGCCTTGTGCTGCAGGAAAGTGAGCGCGCGCTGCGCGGCCACGTCGCTGCTGACCGTGCTGCGCGGCAGCTCCGGGCGCATCCAGCGGCTGATCTCTTCGCGGTAGTAACTGGCAGTGCCGGCCATGAAGATCAGCAGCAGCAACCAGCCAACCAGCAGGCCGGTCCAGGTGTGCAGCCAGGCCATCGACTGGCGGAAGCCGTTCTTCATGCGCGGCCCTCCAGCAGCAGCGTGCCCAGCCAGAACAGCGCGGTGGGCAGCGCGATGCCGATCCAGGCGCGCAGCGCGTTGCGGGCGGCAAACGCCCACAGCGCCGCACAGGCGCACAGCACGATGCCGACCAGCATGCCGGTCAGCACTGCCTGCGAGCGCGCGCCGGGCTGGGCCACGGCGAAGAACATCGAACAGGTGGCGGCCAGCGCATATCCGCCGAAGATTGCCGCCAGACTGCGTGAGAGCACGCCCAGCCAGGGGCGGGCGAAGAAGCGGCCCACAGGGGCGAGCCAATGTGCGTCAGGCGTGCTGTCCACAAGGTCCTGCAAAGTCGAAGTTCCAACGGCAATCGCCCACTGCGGGGCGCAGCAGGCAGCAAGAGAGGCCATCCTTGGCCCAGCCACTGTTTGGCGCAGCGGTATCCCTGGAGCTCGTCCCGTCATGTCGTATTCGACACGCCGGATCGCGGCGAATGATAGTCATTATCATTTCGTTCTTCAAGTCACCGGGGGACCTGTCATCTGATGCGGTGCGCAGCGTCATCTTCACGACATCCCAACTGAACAGACTGCGCCCCGCGCGGCGGAGCGGAGGGTCCACGCGTCCCCCCTTTCAAGTTGACCTGGAGTTGCTGGTGAAGCGTTGTGCGTTGGCGGTTGCCGTTGTGTCCGTTGTTTCTCTCGTCATGGCTGCCGAAGCGCAGGCCCAGACTGCTCCGGCAGGGACTGCCGCGGCCCCCACCAATCTGGACACCCTGGTCGTCACCGGTACCCGCGGCAGCAACCGCACCCAGTTCGACACACTGGCTCCAGTCGACGTGTTCTCGCAGGAAGAGATCCAGGCCATCGAGTCGAGTGATCTCAATGACGTGCTGGCGCAGCTGGTGCCGTCGTTCGTGGTGCAGCGCATGCCGATGAACGACGGCCTGGTGTTCGTGCGTCCGGCCACGTTGCGCGGCCTGTCGCCCGACCAGACCCTGGTGCTGGTCAACGGCCGCCGTTTCCACCGTTCCGCACTACTCGGCGCGCGCGGCGCGCAGGGCCCGGACCTGGCACAGATTCCGGTGCACGCCATCCAGCGCATTGAAGTGCTGCGCGACGGTGCCTCGGCGCAGTACGGCTCGGATGCCATCGCTGGCGTGATCAACATCATCCTGGACGATCGCGTCGGGGGTGAAGTGTCGCTCGGGCTGTCCGAGTACAGCGAAGGCGATGGTCGTGGCCGCAAGGTGGGCGCCCGCCACGGTTTCGCGCTGGGCGATTCCGGCAGCCTGTCGCTCTTCGCCGACTGGGACAAGTCCGATGCCACCTCGCGCAGCCGTCAGCGCGCCGATGCGATCGCCTTCCAGAACGCACATCCGGAACTGGACGTGCCCGATCCCGTGCAGCGCTGGGGCCAGCCGGACCTGGAGAACCGCCATGCAGGCTTCAACCTCAACCTCGCGCTCAATGACAGCCTCGACCTGTACGGGTTCGGCCTGTTCGGCCACAGCGAAGGCATGAGCGACTTCAACTGGCGCAATCCGGACGGCACCGCCTCGGTCTACAACCCCAGCAGTGTGTTCCCGGGCTGGGACGCACGTTCGCTGTATCCCACCGGCTTCAGTCCGCAGTACGGCAACGAGCAGGACGACCTGCAGACCGTGCTCGGCCTGCGCGGCTACATCGGCGAGCGCTGGCGCTGGGACGTGAGCGCTTCATACGGGCGCAACGAGATTGATTACACCCTGGACAACGCGATCAACGCGTCGCTGGGGCCGGACAGCCCGACCTCGTTCTATCTGGGGCGTTTGTCGCAGACAGAAAAGAACGTCAATGCCGACGTGGTCTATTCGCTGCCCGTGTCCGCGCTGGAAGGTCCGATCAACATCGCCTTCGGTGCAGAGGCGCGCGAGGAAACCTATGCGGTGAAGGCTGGCGACCCGGCCTCCTACGCGATCGGCCCGGGTGCAGCGACCGGACTGGCCGGCGGTGCCAACGGCGCGCCGGGTTTCAGCGACACCAACGCCGGTAGCTGGAGCCAGCGCAGTCGCGCCGCCTACATCGACGTGGAAGCGCCGATCACAGCACGCTGGACGGTGGGTGCGGCGACCCGCTACGAGCACTTCTCGGCCTTCGGCGAGAGCATCGACGGCAAGCTGTCCACCCGCTTTGCCTTCACTCCGGACGTGGCGATCCGGGGTTCGGTGTCGACCGGCTTCCGTGCACCGACGCCGGGTCAGCTGTACACCCAGAGTACCCAGCAGGGCCTGGATACGGTGACCCTGCAGGTATTCACCACCGGCCGCCTCTCGCCCAGCGATCCGCTGGCCGTGCAGCTGGGCGCACAACCGCTCAAGCCCGAACAATCGCGCACCGCCTCGCTGGGCCTGACCTGGAAGACCGATGCCGGTTTCTCCGGCTCGGTGGACGTGTATGACATCAAGGTCACCGATCGCTTCAGCCAGTCCGCCGCGTACGCCGTGCCGGCCGGCACGCCGAACCCGCTGCGCTTCACTTCGGTGAGTTTCTACACCAACGATTTCGACACCACCACACGCGGTGTGGACGTGGTCGGCAGCTACATTACCGGTCTCGGCGCAGGGCGTTTGAACACCACGCTGGGCTACAACTACAACCAGACCACTGTCGACAGCGGCCGCACCGGCGTGGCGACCAATGACAGCCAGCGCCGCATCTTTGAGGAGCGCCTGCCCGAGCACAAGGCGACGCTGAGCAGCCAGTATGAGATCGGGCGCTGGAGTGTGCTTGGCAAGCTGCGATACTACGGGGCATGGACCGACTCTTCCGGCAATGCCACCGGCGACATCTTCCAGCGCTTCGGTGCGATGAGCTTCTTCGACCTGGCGCTCAGCTACAAGGTTACCGATCAGCAGACCCTGCGCATCGGCGCGGACAACCTGTTCGACCGCTATCCCGACGAAGCCACGTTCCAGGCCAGCCGCGGCCTGATCTACTCACGGAACGCGCCGTATGACACGGATGGTCGCAACGTCTACGCCGAATACCGGATCCGTTACTGATGGACCGGCAACGACGTCACCTGCTGCGCGGGGCGCTGGCCCTGCCGCTGGCGGCCGGTCTGGCGGGCAACGCCATGTCGGCTGAGCCGGCGGTGCTGCCCGCGCTTGACGGTCGAAGCCCGGCGCAGCTGGCCGGGGACGAGGGCTGGTGGGGCCAGGTGCGCGCGCTGTACGACCTCACCGACGAGGTCGTCATGCTCGACAACGGCTACTGGGGCGCGATGGCGCGCCCCGTGCTGCAGGCTTATCAGCAGGCCACCGCCACGGTGAACGCCGGCAATGCCTGGTTCGGACGGCGGGCGTTCCCGCCGCTGTTCGAGCAGGCGCGCCTGCGGCTGGCCGAAGTGCTGGCGATGGATGCGGACGAACTGGTGCTGACCCGCGGTGCCACCGAGGCCATGCAGGTGCTGATCGGCGGCTACCGCCGGCTGCAGCCCGGCGACACCGTGCTGTACGCCGATACCGACTACGACAGCATGATCGACGCCATGCAATGGCTGCAGGCGCGGCGTGGCGTGGTCCCGGTGCGCATCGCCCTGCCTGAGCCCTTCGACCACGACGGCGTCGTGGAAACCTACCGGCAGGCGCTGGCGCAGCACCCGCGCACGCGCCTGCTACTGCTCACCCAGGTCAACCACCGCAACGGCATGCTGCTGCCGGTGGCGCAGATCAGTGCGATGGCCCGCGCCGCCGGGGTGGATGTGGTGCTGGATGCGGCGCATGGGATCGGACAGGTCGATACACCGCTACGCGATCTCGGCGCGGACTTCGTCGGCATCAACCTGCACAAGTGGATCGGCGCACCGGTGGGATTGGGCGCGGTGTACGTGAAGCGGGGCAGGGTGCGTGATCTCGACCCGTACATGGGCGAAGCCGACGGCGACGACCTGCGCACCCGTGTGCATACGGGCACGGTAAATTTCGCTGCGGTGATGGCGTTGCCGGCGGCGTTGGACCTGCACCAGCACATTGGCGTGGCCAACAAGCGCGCACGCCTGTTGCACCTGCGCAACCGCTGGCTGGATGCAGTGCGTGACGACGAACGGATCCAGCTGCTGGCCTCGCCGGACGAGCGCCTTGCCAGCGCCATCGCCGGCTTCCGCCTGCGCGGTCAGACCGGCATGGCCGCCAACGCGGCCACCGCCGAGCGCATGGTCAAGCAGTCCGGCGTGTTCGTGGTGCCACGCGACGGCCTGGCCTCCGGAGCCTGCCTGCGCGCCACGCCGGGCATTTTCAGCACCCCCGCGCAGATGGATGCACTGGTGGCCGCGATCCGCGCGGTAGCGGGGTAGCGGCGTCAGCGCTTCGCGCAGGCCTTGCTCATGTCGGCCTGGACGCTGTCCGGGGTCTTGCGGCCGAAGATTTCGGCGATCTCGGCGCGGGTCTTGAGGTCTTCGCACTTCTCCGGATCCATCGAACCGTCAATGACGGTACCGCGCACCGGTTCCTGGTAGCGGCCGGCGGCGATCTGCTGCTGACGGCGGGCATCGTACAGATTGCGCTCGGCCCGGGTCTTGTCGGCCCAGGTCAGGTTGGGGTCGCGGGTGATGGGGCGGGTGACGCCGGTGTCCTGCTCGGGCGGGCAGGGCACGGTCTGGTAGATGGTCTGGCCCTTGTTGGCGCATTTGTACACGCGCTGGGCGTGGGCGCTGCCGGCCAGCGCGCATAGCGCCAGCATCATGATGATCCGTTTCATGGCGGCCCCCTGTGAGCCTGTGTGTTCCTGAATGGGCGGCAGAATACGCGAACCCCATCACAAAAACACCCGGTCAAAGTGTCAACCAACGGTCACATGCGGCACGACCAACGGTCGTGCCCTACCGGTAGCTCACGACCGTTGGTCGTGAGTGGTCTACCACTGCAGCCACACGGTCAACGCATGCAGCGCCAGCCCGATCAGACCACCCACCAGGGTGCCATTGAAGCGGATGAACTGCAGGTCGCGGCCCACGCTGAGTTCCAGCTGCTCCACCAGATGGCGCTCATCCCAACCCTTCACGGTCTGCGCGATGTGGGTGGTGACGCCCTCACGCAGCCGGCTGGTCAGGCGTTCGGCCCCGTCCATCAGGTGCTGGTTCAGCGCCTCACGGAGGGCCGGATCATTCTGCAGCGCTTCGCCCACGCCACTCAGGCTGCGCCGCAGATGGCCAGCCAGCGCGGAGTCCTCGCTCGACAGGTCTGCCCGCAGCGCGGCATGGATGCGCGCCCACAAGCCCTGCACGTAGTCCTGCACGGCCGGGTGGTCGATCACGCGCTGCTTGATCTGCTCGATCTGCGCGGCCAGTGCGGGATCCTCGCGCAGACGGCGGATGTAGTCCGCCAGCCAGGTTTCGTAGTCGCGCCGCAGCGGGTGTTCGGGTTCGGCCAGGATCTGCTGCAGCTCGCCCAGAATTGCGTGGGCCAGGCGCTCAGCCAGGCTGTCGCCGATCTCGTCGATGGGTTTCACCCAGTTCACCGTACTGGCCAGCTTCGGCCATTCGCGCTGGATGTAGCGGACGATCAACTCGGACGCACGCTCCTTCACCGCGGGCCTGTCCAGCCATTCGCTAACCCGGGTCAGGCCCTCGTCCAGCACACGCTGGTGGCGGTTGTCGGCGGTAAGCAGGCCCAGCAGTTCGCCGGCGGTTGCGGCCGCATTCCACTGCCGCAGCTGCTGGATCACGAAGCCCTGGATGCTGCGGCGGACCGCGGCTTCATCCAGGAAATCCAGGGCCTGCAGCGCCCAGCCGCGTGCCATGTCGGCCAACATCCTTGCGCGTACCGGGTCGGCCAGCCAGCTGCCCAGCCGGCTGGCCGGGTCGAACACCTGCAGCCGTGCCAGTAGCGCCTGCGGTTCCAGGAACTGGTCGCGCACGAACACCGCCAGGCTGTCGGCGATGCGGTCCTTGCTGTGCGGAATGATTGCGGTGTGGGGAATCGGCAGGCCCAGCGGCCGGCGGAACAGCGCCACCACCGCGAACCAGTCGGCCAGCGCGCCGACCGCGGCGGCCTCGCAGAAGGCCGAGACCCAGGCCCAGATGCCGCGCTCGCCGTTGAGGTGGCTGATGACGAAACCGGCCAGCATGGCCAGCAGCATCAGCAGCGCGATGGCTTTAAGGCGGCGCAGTTGGGCGCGGCGCGGGTCGGGAGATGAGTGTGAAGTCATGGCCGCAGTCTATCGGCCCCCGGATGATCGCGCCCTGCACGGGGCCGGGTGATGGGGTAATGGGATGACCGCCGCTTGCATGGGGCTCGGTGATGCGGCTACGGGATCATAACAACGTGCACCGGGCTGGGGGATGCGGCTTTTCGTAGAGCCGGGCTTGCCCGGCTGCTGTCACCGCGCGCGATTACGCGGAGCCGGGCAAGCCCGGCTCTACGTGTGTTTTTCCGGCGTCAGCCGTTGGCTGCGCGCAATTCGGCCAGCTGCTTGCGCAGCGCATCGTTTTCCAGCGTCAACGCAATTACCCGCTGGCGCAGTTCGGCCGGACCTTCGCCCAGCGCCTCCAGCGCCTCGGCAATCTCCGCTTCACGGCTGGGGTCGGCTTCGAAATCGGCTTCGGCCGTGGCCAGCACCTCCTGCACCGGCTTGCGCGGCTTGCGCTTGGCCTCGCGCACGCGCTTGGCGGCCTGCTTGAGCTCATCCTTGCCACCCACGGCAGCCGCGCGCTGTTCCTCTTCGGGCAGGTCGGCCACTGCAGCGGCGGCGCTGATCGAGATCACCCCGGTCTTCACCGCTTCCACCAGCTCCGGCGCGGCCTGCTTGTGGATGCGCTCAATCATGCCGACCTGGCTGCTGCTCAGGCGCGCCTCACGGGCCATGTCGGCGCGGCTGACCTTGGGCGCGGGGGCCCAAGGCGGACTGTCTTCGTCGCCGGTGCCCGGGGCTTCGGCGATCTCACCGTCGCTTTCCTGCTGCAGCAGCGCCTGTTCGGCGCGATGTCGCTCGGCCAGGATGTCGCGCTTGCGCAGCGCCAGCACGCCGCGCTGGAAGTCGGACACGCTGCGCCGGCCCAGGTGCTGCTCGATCATCCACAGGTGCACGTCGTCCATCGACTGGAAACGGGTGTTCTGCACGGTCTGGAACGGCAGGCCATGCTTCTGGCAGATGCCGAAGCGGTTATGACCGTCCACCAGCACGTCGTTCCACAGCACCAGTGCATCGCGGCAGCCTTCGGCGAGGATGCTGCGTTCGAGCGCCTCGTGCTCGTCCGCGGTCAGCGGGTCGATATAGGCCTTGAGTTCTTCTTTGACGACGATTTCCATGCAATCCGGTACGCGGGCGGGACGTGACCGACCATTGTACCGGTCACCCGGTGGCCCGGATCATCTCGCCCAGCACGTCCACGATCCGGTCGATCTGGTCGGTATCGATGATCAGCGGCGGCGACAGCGCGATCACATCGCCGGTGCAGCGCACCAGCAGCTGGCCGTCGCGGAAGCAGCGCTCGAACACCTCATAGCCGCGGCTGCCGGGGGCGTCCTTGCGCGCGGCCAGCTCGACCGCGCCGATCAGCCCGAAGTTGCGGATGTCGATCACGTTGGGCAGCCCGCGCAGGCCGTGCAGGCGGGTCTGCCAGTACTCGCCCAGTTCGATGGCCCGGTCGAAGAGCCCCTCGGCCGCATAGGTATCCAGTGCCGCCAGCGCCGCCGCACAGGCCAGTGGATGCGCCGAGTAGGTATAGCCATGGAACAGTTCGATGGCTCCAGGCGGCCCCTGCATGTAGGCACTGTGGATGGCGTCGGAGACCAGGACCGCCCCCATCGGCACCGCCCCGTTGGTCAGGCCCTTGGCCATCGTCAGCAGGTCCGGGGTGACCCCGAAACGCTGCGCGGCGAAGGCGTTGCCGACCCGGCCAAAGCCGGTGATCACCTCGTCGAACACCAGCAGGATGCCGTGCTGGTCGCAGATCTCGCGCAGCCGTTGCAGGTAGCCTGGGGTCGGCAGGATCACGCCGGCCGAGCCGGCGATGGGTTCGACGAAAACCGCGGCAATGGTCGAGGCGTCGTGCAGCGCGATCAGCCGTTCCAGGTCCTCGGCCAGCTCGGCTCCGTGGCGCGGCAGGCCGGGGCTGAACGCATTGCGTGACAGATCCAGGGTGTGGCGCAGGAAGTCGCTGCCCGCCAGCAGGGGGCCAAACGCCTTGCGGTTGTTGGGCAGTCCGCCGATCGACAGGCCGCCGAAACCGACCCCGTGATACGCCTTCTCACGGCCGATGAAGCGGGTGCGCTGGCCTTCGCCACGCAGGCGGTGGTAGCCCAGCGCGATCTTCATCGCCGTGTCCACCGCTTCGGAGCCGGAATTGGTGAAGAACACATGGTTGAGCGAGGCCGGAGCCAGCGCTGCCAGCCGCTGCGCCAGCACGAAGGGCAGCGGCGTGCCCATCTGGAACGGCGGGGCGAAATCCAGCTGCGCGGCCTGCTCCTGGATCGCCTGCACGATGCGCGGGCGGGCGTGGCCGGCATTGCAGCACCACAGTCCGGCCGCGCCATCCAGGATCGGGCGGTCGTCGACGTCGTGGTAGTACATGCCCTCGGCACGGACCAGCAGACGCGGCGCGGCCTTGAACTGGCGGTTGGCGGTGAACGGCATCCAGAACGCCTCCAGTGAATCGGGGCGCTGCCGGGACAACGTGGACAGCGGGGTCTGCGCGGACGCCATCGGTCACTCCGGTCTTGAACGGGGTGCTCACGACTCTATCGCAGCTGCATCACGGCGTACCGTGACGGAACCGGTATAACGGGGCCAGATTGTCCACGTGGAGGGCCGATGAGCATTCTGCATGAACGGGCCGCGCGCAGCCGCGCCGACTGGCAGCAGCAGGCCGACGCGCTGCGCCCGCAGGGGCAGGCGTTTATCGACGGGCGCTATGTGGACGCCGCCGACGGCGCGCGTTTCGACTGTATCAGCCCGGTCGACGGGCGGCGGCTGGCCCAGGTTGCCGATTGCAGTGTGGCCGATGTGGATCGTGCCGTGGTCGCGGCGCGACGCAGCTTCGAAGCAGGCCACTGGTCGCGGGCATCGCCCGTACAGCGCAAGCGGGTGCTGCTGCGGCTGGCTGATCTGGTCGAGCAGCATGCGGACGAGTTGGCGCTGCTGGAAACCCTGGACATGGGCAAGCCAGTGCGTGATGCGCGCAATGATGATCTACCAGGGGCCGTGCGCTGCCTGCGCTGGACCGCTGAAGCGATCGACAAGGTGTATGGCGAGATCGCACCGACCGGCGTGGACACGCTGGGCCTGATCAGCCGCGAGCCGGTCGGCGTGGTGGCGGCGATCGTGCCGTGGAATTTTCCACTGTTGATGGCGGCCTGGAAGATCGCCCCCGCGTTGGCGGCGGGCAACTCGGTCATTCTGAAGCCCTCGGA
The DNA here is from genome assembly GCA_023439425.1 of Pseudomonadota bacterium. GTDB lineage: Bacteria > Pseudomonadota > Gammaproteobacteria > Xanthomonadales > Xanthomonadaceae > Stenotrophomonas. Next base: position 903 of record JAEXNZ010000248.1, on the reverse strand, counting down.
GCGGTCGCCGCTGAGCGCGGTGCGCCTGGCCGCATTGGCAGCCGAAGCGGGTATTCCGGACGGGGTGTTCAATGTGCTGCCGGGGCACGGGCAGCGCACCGGCGAGCCGCTGGCCCTGCACATGGACGTGGACGCACTGGCGTTCACCGGCTCCACCGCCGTCGGTCGTACCCTGCTGCAATGCGCGGGGCGTTCCAACCTGAAGCGGGTGTGGCTGGAGTGCGGAGGCAAGAGTCCCAACCTCGTTTTTGCCGATGCGCCCGATCTGGACGCCGCCGCGAAGGCCGCCGCTGCCGGCATTTTCTACAACCAAGGCGAAGTCTGCACGGCCGCGTCACGGTTGCTGGTGCAGCGGTCTGTGCAGGCCGAGTTCGTACACCGGGTGCTGGCCCATGCCGAGCACATGCAGCCGGGGCATCCGCTGGACCCACAGGCGTCGATGGGGGCGTTGGTGGATGCCGCGCATGCGGGACGCGTGCTGGATTACATCGCCCGCGGCCAGGCCGAAGGCGGGCGGCTGCTGCTGGGCGGCAAGCGTGTGGAGGTGGTGACCGGCGGCAACTACGTGCAGCCGACGGTGTTCGATGAAGTGGATGCCCGCCATACCCTGGCGCGCGAGGAGGTGTTCGGGCCGGTACTGGCGGTGCAGGCGTTCGATCGCGAAGAGGAAGCGTTGCGGCTGGCGAATGATTCAGTGTACGGGCTGGCTGCAGGCGTCTGGACGCGCGACCTGGGCCGTGCGCACCGCGTGGCGCGGCAGCTGCGCGCTGGCAGTGTGTGGGTGAATCAGTGGGATGGCGGCGACATGACTGCGCCGTTTGGGGGCTACAAGCAGTCCGGGATCGGCCGCGACAAGTCGCTGCATGCATTCGAAAAATACACCGAGCTGAAGGCGACCTGGAT
>JAEXNZ010000145.1 GCA_023439425.1 Pseudomonadota bacterium | reverse complement strand
ATGCATCGATGACCGCACGGTGCCGGCTCATTCCAAGGTCATTGCGGGCAATGACGATGTAGTCCACCAGCAGGATGGCGTTCTTGGTGGTGATGCCCATCAGCATGATCAGGCCGATCATCGACGGCATGGACAGCGTATGCCCGCTCAACCACAACGCCAGAAAGGCGCCGGGAATGGAGAGCAGCAGTGCCACCAGCACCGTCAGCGGCTGGGCGAAGTCCTTCAGCAGCAGCACCAGCACCATGTAGACACACAGCACGCCCGCGCCCATCGCCAGCACGAAGCCGGCGATCAGTTCGCCCATCACTTCCGAATCACCGGCCACGGCCAGGGCAACACCGCGAGGCAACTGGCGCACACTGGGGAGCGCCATGGCCTGGCGCTCCACCTCACCCAAAGGGATTCCGTTCAACGCAACCTTGAGGGTCACGTTGCGCTTGCGGTCATGACGACTAAGCTCTGCGGGGCCACTGCCCAGGCGCACATCCGCCACGCTCTCCAGCGGCACCGCGCCCCGGGCGCTGGCCACCGGCAGTCGTCGCAGCGTGTCCAGGTCGTCGCGCCCTGCATTGTCCAGCCGCACCACCACCGGAATCTGGCGCTCACTCAGATTCAGTTTGGCCAGGTCCTGGCGATAGTCGCCGAGGGTGGCGACGCGCAGGGCGTCGGCAATGGCGCTGGCGCTCGCGCCGAGGTCTGCCGCGCGGGCGGGATCAGGATGGATCTCGAGTTCGGGGCGAACCGTGGCCGCCGATGACACCACCGCGCCGACGCCGGGAATCCCGCGAAGCTCACGCTCCACCACACGGGCATGCCGTGCCAGAAGGTCCCCATCGTCACCGGTGAGCACGAGCTCGAAGCCTTCACTGCCCTCCCCCACTACCACGCGGATGCCGGCCAACGGCTGCAGGGCGTCACGCAGCGCCTTCTCCACGGCCTGCCGTCTTGGACGCTCTCCGCGCGGCACGAGGTTCACCGTCATCGCCGCAGTGGTAACGCCGACGCTGGGTGCCGCTTCATCCGGTTCACCCGAACGCGCACCACCCGCACCGACAGCGGTGTACACCGATTCCACGTACGGGTTGCGTGCAAGCAGCGCCCGCGCTTGTTCCGCGCTGGCCAGGGTATCGGCCAGCCGACTGCCCGGCGGCAGGGTCAACTGGATCTGGACGTGGTTGCCGTCGTCCGGCGGCATGAACTCGCCCGGTAACAGCGTGGCCACACCCAGCCCCAGCAGCACCACGGCCGTGGCAGCCGCCAGGGTAAGCAGCCGGTGCCGAAGGCAGGTGCGGACCAGGTGCAGGTAGCGCACCACCCAACGCGGCGTCGTACCTGCGCGCGGTGCCGCCTTCAATAGATACGCTGCCATGGTCGGCGTAAGCATGCGCGCGACCAGCAGGGAGAAGAGCACCGCGACCGCGGCGGTCCAGCCAAACTGCACGAAGTACTGGCCCACGGTGCCGCCCATCAGTGAGGTGGGCACGAAGACCGCCACCAGCGTCAGCGTGGTGGCCACCACCGCCAGGCCAATCTCGGTGGAGGCGTCGCGCGCCGCATCCAGCGGGGACTTGCCCATCAGCAGGTGGCGTTCGATGTTCTCGATCTCCACGATCGCGTCATCCACCAGCACGCCAATGATCAGTGACAACGACAGCAGCGACACCGTGTTGAGCGAGAAACCCATCAACTGAATCAATGCGAAGGTGGGTATGACCGACAGCGGCAACGCCACGGTCGCGATGAACGTGGCGCGCCAGTCGCGCAGGAACAGGTACACCACGATCACCGCAAGCAACGCACCTTCCAGCAGCAACAACAGCGAGCCGTGATAGTTGGCGGCAATCGGATCAACGTAGCTGACGGCCTCTTCCACCTGGATCTGCGGGTGCTCACGCTGCAGTTCCTCCATCACCCGCCGCGCCACCGTGGCCACCTCCAGCTCGCTGGCCCCGCGTGCGCGCATCACATCAAAGGCGACCACCGGCCACCCGTCCATGCGGGCAGCAGCGCGGGGCTCGGCCGTGGTGTCACTGACGGTGGCCACCTCGTCCAGGCGCAGGCGGCGACCGTCACTCAGGGTGATCTCAAAGGCAGCGATCTCTGCGGCAGACGCCGTCGCCGCTAACGTGCGCACGGACTGTTGAATGCCACCCAGATCCACCCGGCCGCCAGCCGCTTCCAGCTGCGACTGACGCAGCTGGCGCGAGATGTCCGCCGCCGTAGTGTTCAGTGCCAGCAGGCGGGCCGGATCCAACGACACCCGCACTTCGCGACTGAGCCCACCTATCCGTTGCACGGCCCCGACGCCCGGCGAGCCCAGCAGGCGCTTGCTCACCTGGTTGTCGATGAACCACGACAACTGCTCCATATCCAGCGTGGTGGAGCTCAACGCGAACGTCAGCACCGGCTGGCTCGCCAGCTCCACCCGGCGGATTACCGGGTCTTCCATTTCAGCGGGGAGATCCGCCCGTATGCCCGCCACGGCATTGCGCACGTCATCCATGGCCTGTTGGACAGGCACTCCGACTTCGAACTCTGCGCTCAGTGACACCACGCTGTCACCCAGCGTCGCAGTGATGTGCTTGATGCCCTGCAGGTTGGCCAGCGCATCTTCCAGCCTGCGTGCAACGTCGTTCTCCAGTTGCGTGGGCGAGGCACCCGGAAGGGTGGCAGTGACGGTGATGATGGGAAAGTCGATGTCCGGGAAATCCTGTACCTTCATTTCCCGGAAGCCGACCAGGCCGGCCAGCGTCAGCAATACGAACAGCAACGTGACGGCGACCGGATTGCGGATCGACCAGATGGACAGGTTGGCACTCATCGCATGCCCCCCGCAGTGCCGTTCACCACGCGCACAGTGTCACCGTCGTTGAGCAGACCCAGACCTGAGCCGATGACGCGAGCGCCGGCATCCAGCCCCGCACTGATCTCGACCCGCTCGCCCACGCGTTGTCCCAGCGTGACCCGACGTGTGCGCACCGCACCGCCTTGCCCCACTTCCATCACGTAATCAAAGCCATCGCGCGCTAACACGGCGTTGTTCGGCAACGTCAGGCCGGAGTGATCACCCACCTCGATCTGCCCCTGCGCGAATGCACCGGCACGCAGCGCGGTTGTCGCCGGCAGGTCCACGAAAACCAGCCCACTGCGCGTGGCGGTGTCGATCATCGGGCCGACCATGCGAACCCGGCCCACCGGGTCGGCCAGCGCTGTACCGGCGATACGCACTGGCTGGCCGGCTTTCACCTGTGCGAGTCCGGTGGTGGATACCACCGCACGCCACTCCAGCCGATGGTCTTTGATCAGCCGGAACAGCTCCTGGCCGGCCGGCACCACCGCACCTACAGTCGCCGTGCGCGCACTGATCGTCCCATCGGACGGGGCCAGCACCCGGGTCTGCTGCACGCGCAGCCGGGCCAGTTCAGCCGCGGCCTGCGCGGCCTGCAGCCGGGCACGGCTGGTCAGCGCGACAGCACGGTACTGGCCGACCTGCTGCTTGGACATCACGCCGGCGGCATCCAGCCCCTGTGCACGCTGATGATTACTGGTGGCCTCGTCGGCCTCGGCACGTGCCAGCGCCACTGCCGCCTCGGCTTCTGCCAGCGAGGCTTGCAGCGACGTCGGGCTGAATCGCGCCAGCAGTTGCCCCTGTTGCACCACATCACCGACGTTGACCAGCACTTCGGTCAGGCGCTGGCCGTCGGTCTCGGTTCCAATGCTGGCCTCCTGCCAGGCCGTGATGTTACCCGTCGCCGGCACCCGCAGCGGAAGCATTTCCTGTCGTGGCTGCACCAGGGTGACGGAAAGTACCGGTACGGCTGCGCTTGACGGCGAGGCACCGGAATGGGAGCGATGCCATCCCCAGGCGAGCGCAGTCCCGACCAGCAGCAGCGCAGCGGTCAGGGCAGTAAGGCGGTGTTTCATGGTGGCGGCGTTCCTCTGGCCTGCTGTTGGGGCGGGAGGATGGCGCGGAGGTGTCGCGGAAATGTCGGAAATACGCAGTTAACGAATCTCTAGCCCGGCTCCGACCGGAATCCGACCTCGCAGTTTCCAGAATCGCCGCCATCTCTTCAAAGGTGGCTGGCCGCATGGCTCCCGCAACCCCCTCCTCGTCCATCACGCTCGATGCATCGGTCGCAACCACGGCACCGAAAACGGGCGTGTTTGCCCGGCTTTCCGCGTTTCGGCCGACGCTGAACCAGGAAACGTTGATTCTTGCGGCAAGTGCGTTCTTTGCGCTGGTCAGCAACGGTCCCTTCTGGAATGCGGCTCACGCCCTGCATCCGGGCAGTGTGCTGTTTCTGGTGTCGCTGGCAGGGGTCCTGGTTGCGGCCAATGGCCTGCTGCTGTCCCTGCTGGTCTGGCGCTGGACAGCAAAACCCGTGCTCACGGTGCTGCTGTTCATCACCGCGATGGCGGTCCACTACATGACCCGCTACGGCGTCTACTTTGATGCCGACATGGTGCGCAATGTGCTGGCCACCGACGTCAAGGAATCGCGCGAGCTGATGACCTCCAGCCTGATCCTGCCGTTGCTGATCACCGCCGTGCTCCCCGCGCTGCTGCTTTGGCGTGTTCGCATCGTGCCGCGCCCCTTGACCCGCACCCTGTGGTTACGCCCAGTGTTCATGCTGGGGTTGCTGGTGATCGGCGCGGGTTCAGTGATGCTCGCATCGGCTGATGTGGCCTCGATGCTGCGTAATCACCGCGAGATCAAGTATCTGGCCACGCCCATGAACTACGTTATCGGGCTGAAGCAGAACCTGCGCAGCAGCTCGCCCATCGCCAAAGCACCCAAAACCCCCATTGCGCAGGACGCCGTCGTGGCCGCGCGCCCGGCCGGAAGCCGTCCGTGCCTGCTGGTGGTCGTGGTCGGTGAGACCGTGCGTGCCCAGAACTGGGGTCTGAACGGCTACGTACGCCAGACCACCCCCGAGCTCGCACAGATCGGCGTGGTGAACTTCCCGGATATGCACTCGTGTGGGACCAGCACTGAGGTCTCATTGCCCTGCATGTTCTCGCAGATCGGTCGACGCAACTACGACGAGAAAGCCATCCGTGGACAGCAGTCACTGCTCAACGTGTTTGACCGCGTCGGCATCAACTCGCTGTGGCGTGACAACCAGTCCGGCTGCAAGGGCGT
>JAEXNZ010000114.1 GCA_023439425.1 Pseudomonadota bacterium | reverse complement strand
GCACCCGCTCGGTGAACTCCAGCTCCAGCGCGGTGCCCGGCAGGTCGAACTCCTCCAGCACCTGGCGAACGTTGCGGGCCAGATCCTCGCCAACGAATTGACGGTAAGACACGTTCACCGCCACCCGCACGATGCCCAGCCCGGCGTCCTGCCACAGGCGCACCTGGCGGCAGGCCTCGCGCAGCACCCATTGGCCGATCCGCACGATGTCGCCGGTGCTTTCGGCGTGGCCGATGAACACATCCGGGCGCAGTTCACCCAGCTGCGAGTTGCGCCAGCGGATCAGCGCCTCGGCGGCGATCAGCTGGCCGCTTTTCAGGTCCACCTGCGGTTGGTAGACCAGATGGAACTCCTCGTCGTCCAGCGCGCGGTGCAGGCGGCTTTCGATCTGCAGGCGGTCGTGCTGGCGCTGCGCCAGTTCCGGCGAAAACACCTGCCAGCCGTTGCGGGTGCGACGCTTGACGTCGTACATGGCGATGTCGGCGTTCTGGATAAGCACCTGCGGGCGTAATCCATCCTGCGGTGCACGGGCGATGCCGATGCTGGTGGTGACCGCGAACTCATCGCTGCCGAAGCGGAACGGCGGAATGAAGGCGCGGGTGATCGCTTCGGCCAGCCGCTCGGGCTGGTCGGCCTGGTCGCGGGTGTCGCACACCACCAGGAACTCATCGCCTCCGAAGCGGGCCACCAGACCTTCGGTGCCGATCGCGGTGGAGATGCGCCGGGTGGCGTCGATCAGCAGCTCGTCGCCGGCGTTGTGGCCCAACATGTCGTTGACCGTCTTGAAGCGGTCCAGGTCGATGTACAGCACGGCTACCCGGCTGTGCGTCGGGCTGGCCATGCGCGTAGCCAGGTCGCCCAGCACCGCGTCGCGGTTCATGATCCCGGTCAGCGGGTCGGTGCGCGCCTGGATGCGCAGGGTTTCCTCCGCGTGCTTGCGTGCGGTGATGTCCTGCACGGTGCCGGCGATGCGCGCGGCGTCCACGTCACCGGCTTCGGCTTCGCCGATCATGCGCACCCAGAACGAGTGTCCGTCGCTGCGTTGGCCCTGCAGTTCCAGCTCGAACGGCACCTGGCGGTCGATCACCTCCAGCAGCGCCTGCTGCAGCTGCAGGCGGTCGTCCGTGCGCAGGCACTCCATCAGGTGCGCCATGTCCTGCATCGGCAGGTCCTGGCCGAGGATGCGTGCGGCCTCGTCGGTCAGGTACAGCCGTTGCAGGCCGCGATCCCACTCCCAGCCGCCGATGTGCGCCAGCGACTGCGCACGGTCGAACAGGGTGTTGTTGCGCTTGAGCTCGGTGATGTCGCTGAACAGCCCGAACACGTGGTCCGGGGTGTCGCGTCCGTTGCTGTACACCGGCACATTGGTGGTGGAGATCCAGATCATGCGCCCGCGCGGGCGGTGGTACAGTCCGACGATGGTGCTGCGGATGATCCGTCCGCGCTGCAGTGACTCGGCCGCCGGCCACTGCTCGCGGGTGAGCGGGTGGCCGTGTTCGTCCACGCTGATCCAGTCTTCCGGAGCCAGCAGGTGCTGCAGGCTGCCACCGCTGCCGCTGGTGCCGAGAATGCGGTGCGCCGCCGGATTGGCCGAGACCACACGCAGGTCGCGGTCGAACAGGATCACGCCCTTGTCGATGGATTCCATCAGCAGCCGGTAGCGCGATTCGGCCTGCCAGCGGCTGCTCAGGTCGCGCGCCACCGCCACGATGCAGTGCTCGCCTTGGTGCTCGAAGCCGGCCGAGTGCACTTCCACCGGGAAGCGGCTGCCGTCGCCGCGCATGTTGGTGACTTCGATGACATAGGTTTCGCCCCGCCGCAGTGCTTCCCAGACCGGGTCGAGGTGGTCGCTGGGCAGGTCAGGGTTCAGGATTTCAATCGGCTGCCCGACGATGTCTTCGCGCGGGCGGCCATAAGCGCGCACACCGGCGTTGTTGAGGTCCAGCACCACGCCGCTTTCGCTCAGGATGCTGACCGGGTCGGGCACGGCGTCGAACAGCGCGGCGTAGCGCCGCAGCGCCAGCTGGCGCTCGTCCATCGCTTCCTGCAGGGCCTGCTGCACATCGCGCAGTACGGCGTGCAGGTCCTCGCCGGTGGGGTGGGCGAGGGCGCGTTCCAGGGCGGCCAGCGCGTGCAGATGGCCGGTGAGATGGTCACCGACCGCTGCATCCCTGCGCGGGCCGCCCCGGCTCATAAGGCGGCCAGCGCTTTGCCGGCCTTGCTGCCGGTCTCGCGGCCCAGCCGCGCGGCCAGCCAGCGGCCGGTAGCCGCAAGGGCAGGCAGGTCGATGCCGGTACGCATGCCGATGCCGTGCAGCAGGTACACCACGTCTTCGCTGGCCACATTGCCGCTGGCTCCCTTGGCGTACGGGCAGCCGCCGGCACCGGAGACGGCCGAATCCACCACCCGCACGCCTTCGTCCAGGCACGCGTCGATGTTGGCCAGCGCCTGCCCGTAGGTGTCATGGAAGTGCACCGCCAGCGCCGCCATCGGAATTTCACTGGCCACCGCCTTGAGCATCGCCCGCGCCTTGCGCGGTGTACCAACGCCGATGGTGTCGCCCAGCGAGATTTCGTAGCAGCCCATGTCATGCAGGGCGCGCGCCACCCGTACCACCTCGCTGACCGCCACCTCGCCCTGGTAAGGGCAGCCGAGCACGGTGGAGACGTAGCCGCGCACCTTGACCCCGTCGGCGCGGGCGCGCTCCAGGATAGGCGCAAAACGTGCCAGCGATTCGTCGATGCCGGCATTGGTATTGGTGCGGTTGAAGGTTTCCGAGGCGGCGGTGAACACCGCCACTTCCTCCACGCCGACCGCACGGGCGCGGTCATAGCCCTGTTCGTTGGGCACCAGCACCGGGTAGTCGATGCCGGGCCGGCGCTCGATCCCGGCATAGACCTCGGCGGCATCGGCCAGCTGCGGCACCCAGCGCGGGCTGACGAAGCTGGTCGCCTCGATGCTGCGCAGGCCGGTCAGCGACAGCTGCCGGATCAGCTCGATCTTGTCGGCGGTGGCCACCGGCTGGGCCTCGTTCTGCAGCCCGTCGCGCGGGCCGACCTCGACAATGCGCACGAAGTCATCCATGGCAGTGCGCCTCCTGGCGGGAAAGACGCAGATCACACAGCGGGCAGCGAACAGATTCGATCACGAAAATTCCTGGCAACGTATTGGAGACCGCAGTTCCCTGGCGGGCCACGACAGGGTGTTACGCGAGATGGGCGATAAAGCGGCCATTGAAGGGTGCGACGGGGATCACGTGGGGGTGGACACGCCGGTAGGTACCGACCGTTGGTCGGTACGCAGGGCGAGTCAATCCTGTGTCACCCAATGCGGCGAGCGTTTGTCCAGGAATGCCCCAAGGCCCTCCTGTCCTTCCGCAGAGACCCGCAGTCTGGCGATCAACGCGGCATTGTCATGGTCCAGCGCGTCGCGGTCCGGCCCCTGCGCCACCCGGCGCACCAGCTGCTTGGCGCTGGCGGCGGCAATCGGCCCGGCCTTGTCGAGCAGGCCCAGCTGGCGCTGGACGGCTTCGTCGATGCGCTCCGGCTCCACCAACTGGTGGACCAGGCCGATCCGCAACGCGGTCTCGGCGTCGAAATGCTCACCGGTGGCAAACCAGCGGCGGGCCTGGCGGGGGCCAATCGCCTGAATCACATAGGGGGAAATCACCGCCGGCAGCAGGCCCAGTCGGCTTTCGGTCAGGCCGAAACGGGCAGCGGTGCTGGCAATGGCGATGTCGCAGCAGGCGACCAGGCCGACCCCGCCGCCGAAGGCCGCGCCATGCACGCGGGCCAGGGTGGGCTTGGGCAGTTCGTCCAGGGTGCGCATCAGCCGGGCCAGGGCAAGCGCGTCCTGTCGGTTTTCCTCCTCGCCGGCGGCAGCCATGCCCCGCATCCACTGCATGTCGGCCCCGGCCGAGAAGGATGGCCCTTCACCGGCCAGCACCACCGCGCGGATCTGCGGGTCGTGGCCGGCCGCATCCAGGGCCAGGGTCAGCTGCGCGATCAGCCCGGCATCGAAGGCATTGTGCAGGGTGGGGCGGTTCAGGGTGAGGGTCAGTACCGCGCCGTGGCGTTCACGCTTGAGGGCATCACTCATGGGGGACCTGCAGTTGCTCCATATACATGTACGGATCATAGCGGTGCAGGGGCGCGCGGCCATGACGCGGCGCGGCGATGCTAATATTGATAACCATTCTTATCGACCCGAAGGCGACCTGTGACGTTGTCCGATCTGCCCCAGCACAGCTCCGCCTTGGTGGAGTCCGTGCAGGAACTTCATGCAAACGACGCCATTGCCCGACGACTCCAGGAACTGGGGTTTGTCGCCGGTGAGACTGTGCGTCTGGTAGCCCGTGGCCCGATCGGCGCTGAGCCGCTGCTGGTACAGGTAGGCTTCACTCGTTTCGCGCTGCGCATTGCCGAGGCAAAGCGCATCCAGGTGCGTCCGCTGGCCGAAGGAGCGCAGGCATGAGCGCGACCGCCGCATTGCGCGTGGCGCTGGTGGGCAACCCCAACAGCGGCAAGACCGCGCTGTTCAACCAGCTGACCGGCAGCCGCCAGAAGGTGGCCAACTACACCGGTGTCACCGTGGAACGTAAGGAAGGCCGCCTGCGTGCGCCGTCCGGACGCGAGTTTGCCGTGCTTGACCTGCCGGGTGCCTACAGCCTGCAGCCGGCCAGCCTGGACGAAGCGATCACCCGCGATTTCTGCCGGGGCTTCTATCCGGGCGAGGCCGCGCCGGACGTGCTGCTGTGTGTGATCGACGCCACCAACCTGCGTCTGCACCTGCGCTTCGCGCTGGAACTGCGCGAGCTGGGCAAGCCGATGATCGTGGCCTTGAACATGGTCGACGCCGCGCAGCGCCGTGGCATCCAGATCGACGTGCCGGCGCTGGAGAAGGCGCTGGGTGTGCCGGTGGTCGAAACCGTCGCCGTGCGTCGTCATGGGGCCAAAGCCCTGGTCGAACGCCTGGATGCGATGGTGCCGCACCTGCAGGCCCCGGTGGAGGTGCCCGAAAAGGCCGCCGACTACCACGCCGAAGTGCGCGACATCCTGGCCGCGGCGGTCAGCATGCCCACCCGCACCGCGAAGATCGACGACACCCTGGACCGCGGGCTGCTGCACCCGGTGTTCGGGCTGCTGACCCTGGTGGTGGTGATGTTCCTGATCTTCCAGGCGGTGTTCGCCTGGGCCACGCCGATGATGGACGGCATCGAGGCCGGTTTCGGCTGGCTGGGCGAAACGGTCGCCGCCTCGCTGCCGGAAGGACCGCTGACCAGCCTGCTCACCGACGGCATCATTGCCGGCGTCGGCGGAGTGGTGGTGTTCCTGCCGCAGATCCTGATCCTGTTCGCCTTCATCCTGGCCCTGGAAGAGTCCGGCTACCTGCCGCGTGCGGCGTTCCTGCTGGACCGCATGATGGCCTCGGCCGGTCTGTCCGGGCGCTCGTTCATCCCGCTGCTGTCCAGCTTCGCCTGCGCGGTGCCGGGCATCATGGCCACCCGCAGCATCCAGGACCCGCGTGACCGCCTGGCCACCATCCTGGTCGCCCCGCTGATGACCTGTTCGGCGCGCCTGCCGGTGTATGCGCTGCTGATCGGTGCCTTCATTCCGCAGAAAACCCTGTGGGGCTTCGTCAGTCAGCAGGGCCTGGTGCTGTTCGGGTTGTACGTGGCCGGCATTTTCAGCGCGCTGCTGATGTCGTGGGTGATGAAGAAGTGGCGCCGCGACAAGAGCGAGCATCCGCTGATGCTGGAGCTGCCGTCGTACCGCATTCCGCACCCGCGTGATCTGGCGGTGGGCCTGTACGAGCGCGGCATGATCTTCCTCAAGCGCGTGGGCGGCATCATCCTGGCGCTGACCATCCTGCTGTGGGTGCTGCTGAGCTTCCCGGGTGCGCCGGAGAACGCCACCATGCCGGCCATCGACTACAGCTTTGCCGGTCAGATCGGCCATGCCATGGCGGTGTTCTTCGCCCCGCTGGGTTTCAACTGGCAGATCTGCATCGCGCTGATTCCGGGCATGGGTGCGCGCGAAGTCGCGGTGTCGTCGCTGGCCACGATCTACGCGCTGTCCGCCGCCGATGACGACGCGGCAATCCAGGCACTGACCCCGGTGGTGGCCAATGGCTGGTCGCTGGCCACCGGCCTGTCGCTGCTGGTGTGGTTCATCTATGCGCCGATGTGCATTTCGACACTGGCCACGATCAAGCGTGAAACGAACTCGTGGAAGCAGGTCGGTTTTGCCACCTTCTACCTGTTCGCCGCTGCCTACGTGGCCGCGCTGATCACCTACCAGGTGACCAAGGCGCTGGGAGGCGGCTAATGGAGCTGAGCCTGCTGCTGCAGTACCTGGTGATCGCGCTGGCCGCCCTGGTCAGCGCGTGGGTGGTGCTGAAGAAGCAGTTCCCCGGGGCGGCGCGCAAGCTGCGCGGCGGGCTGGCGCTGTGGCTGCTGAAGCCGCAGCGTGGGGCGCGGCTGCAGGCGCTGGGGCGGAAGATTGCGCCGCCGACGAATGTGGGCGGTGGCGCGTGTGGTGGTTGCGACAGTTGTGGGCCGACGACGCCGAAGCAACATTGATCGTTTCCGGTGGCGCCCCCCCCGTGGTCGGGCGA
>JAEXNZ010000326.1 GCA_023439425.1 Pseudomonadota bacterium | reverse complement strand
ATCGACTGCAGCTTCTTGACCAGGTCCTCATCGGCACCCTTGGCGACGATGATGCCGCCGCGCGGGCCGCGCAGGGTCTTGTGGGTGGTGGAGGTGACCACGTGGGCGTGCGGCAGCGGGCTGGGGTACACGCCGGCGGCGATCAGGCCGGCCACGTGGGCCATGTCCACAAACAGGAAGGCCCCGACCTTGTCAGCGATGGCACGGAAGCGCGCCCAGTCGATCACCTGCGAATAGGCCGAGAAGCCGGCCACAACCATCTTCGGCTTGTGCTCCAGGGCCAGGCGCTCGACTTCGTCATAGTCGATCAGGCCCTGCTCGTTCACCCCGTACTGCACGGCGTTGAAGATCTTGCCCGAGGCATTGACCTTGGCCCCGTGGGTCAGGTGACCGCCGTGGGCCAGGCTCATGCCGAGGATGGTATCGCCCGGCTGCAGCAGGGCGAAGTACACCGCCTGGTTGGCCTGCGAGCCGCTGTGCGGCTGCACGTTGGCGTAATCGGCGTCGAACAGCTGCTTGAGGCGGTCGATGGCCAGCTGCTCGGCCACGTCCACGTATTCGCAGCCGCCGTAGTAGCGCTTGCCCGGATAGCCTTCGGCGTACTTGTTGGTCAGCTGGCTGCCCTGGGCTTCCATCACCGCCGGGCTGGTGTAATTCTCGCTGGCGATCAGCTCCACATGGTCTTCCTGGCGCTGGACTTCAGCAGCCATGGCCTTGGCCAATTCGGGATCGTAGGTTTCGATGCGGACGTCACGCGGGAACATCGCTTACTCCAGGCAGGGTGAGGGGAACGGCAGCCTTCCATTGTAAGGCCGGCGGGCCGGGCTGGCCCGTGCCGGAGGGTTGGGAGGCACCCTGTCCATTTCCGGCCAAATAGCTGAATTGGGACGCTGTTCCTTGAATTGTTCAGATTACTCGATCTCGAACCCTAAAGACGTTCAGCGAGCGGCCGTTATTGCCACCTCAGGGAATCGTCTTTTTCAAACAGGGGTTGGCTTGTGAATCATGTGTATCGCGTGGTCTTCAACCACGCGCTGAAGTGCGTGCAGGTAGTGTCCGAATTCGCCCGTAGCCGCAGCACCGTCTCGTCCTCCGCCGCGCGCCGTGCACCGCAGCTGGCCGCGCTCTCCACCGCCATCGCCTTGAGCTGCTTCGCTCCGGGTGCCTTTGCCGCTGATGGCAACTGGAACGAGTGGCGCGGCACCATCGACAACGATTGGGGCACCCCTGGCAACTGGCAGATGGGCGAACCCCGCGCCAATGATCCGCAGGCCCGTGCCACCTACATTGACAGCAATCGTACGGCGGTCGTTACCGCCACAGGCGAAGGCACCAACCACATCCATGTCGGCGACACCGGCATCGGTACGCTGCGCATCGAGTCGGGCGGCCAGCTGACGTCGGCGACCATTTTCATGGGCACCGGCGAAGTCCTCGGGACCCGGGGTACGGCGGATGGCCGTGCCGTCATTACCGGAGCCGGCTCCACCTGGACCGCGCTCGGCACCATCGGCGTGGGCCACTGGGGCAAAGGTCGGGTCGACATCGACCAAGGCGGCAAGCTGGCCATCGGCACCGATTCCTACATCGCCTCCGGGCTGGGCGCGGTCGGCGTCGTCAACGTCAGCGGCTCCACCTCCAGCTTCACCACCGGTGGCACCCTGCTGCTGGGTGCCGGCGGCAACGGCACCGTCAACCTCACCAACGGCGCGACCGCGACGGCGCAGTTCTCCCGTATCGGCGTGAGCGCCGGCAGCGTCGGTCTTATGAATGTCAGCGACGGGGGCGTGTGGCAGACCCGCAGTGCCCTGTACGTTGGCCAAGACGGTACCGGCACGGCACGCCTGTCGAGCGGTGCCACCGCGACCGTTGCTGCGGGCTTGTACGTGGGCACGGCAAGCACCGGCAACGGCACGGTGGAGATCACCGGTACCGGGTCGAGCATGACGATGGGCGCTTCCCAGATGCTGATTGGTGATCTGGGCACGGCGGCTGTCACGGTATCCGACGGTGGCCAGCTCAGCGGCGGCGACACCTGGATGGGCAACCGCGCCGGCGGTAACGGCAGCATCGAAGTCACCGGTAGCGGCAGCAGCTTCCAGACCACCGCGCTCAAGGTAGGCACCAATGGCACCGGCTCGTTCGTCGTTGACGACGGCGCTGTGGCAACGGTGACCGGGTCTGTGGATCTGGCCATGACCACGACCAGCCGCGGCACCATCAAGGTGGGAACTGACGCAGTCCTGGCGGTTGGCAGTGCAACTCCAGTGGAATTCAAGGCCGGCTCCGGACAGGGCCTGTTTGAGCTGGCCGGCGGTACGCTGCGCGCCAATGCATCGATGATGCTGCTGAGCGATGTGGCCATCAGTGCCGATTCGACCCTGGATGCACACAGCGGCATCAGCGCCTATCGCGCCTTCAGTGGCGCCGGGCAACTGCGAAAGACCGGCAACAGCACGCTGATGCTTTTCGATGCTGATCGCAGCGCCTGGACCGGCGGACTGCAGGTGGACGAGGGCACGGTGTGGGTGTACGGAAGCAAGTCGGTGGGTACCGGCGTGCTCGGCCTGGCAGACGGCACCACGCTGGGCTTGGCGCATGCAGTGCAACTGGACAACAGCGTGCGGCTGCAGGGCGAAGTCGCCGTGGAGGTCGCCGATGGTGCCAGCGCAACCCTGGCCGGCAGCAATGGCGGTACCAACAACAGTGTCTTGGTGAAGCGTGATGCCGGCACCCTTACCCTCACCGGTGGCACCTTTGCAGGCGCAACCCGTGTGGAAGGCGGCACCCTGCGCGTGACCGGCAATGCGCTCAACGGCGGCAACATCGAGATCGGCAGTGGCGGCACGTTCGAAATCGACACCACCCGCGTGCTGACCTATGCCGGCCAGATCAGCGGCAGTGGTTTCCTGCGCCAGGGCCGTCATTCGCTGACCCTGAGCGGCGACAGCAGCGCGTTCACCGGCACCACTGTCATCAACGCGGGCCAGCTCAACGTGACCGGCTCGCTCGGTGGCGACGTGCAGGTCACCCGTGGCGGCTGGCTGACCGGCAATGGCAGCCTCGGCAACGTGTTCGTCAGCGGCTTCAGCACCCTGTCGCCGGGCAGCGCGACCGGCGCGGCCATCAGCCGCCTGGACATCGCCGGCGTGCTGAACTTCGACGACACCTCGACCTTCCAGGTGGACCTGGCCGCCAACGGAGCCAGTGACTTCGTGTCGGTCGGCGGCAGCACCCTGCTGGGCCAGGCCAACACCGTGGCCGTGGCTGCCGAGGGCGACTGGGCACCCTCCACCCGCTACCACCTGCTGACCGCGGCGGGCGGCGTGAACGGCACCTTCTCGGGCGTGACCAGCAACCTGGCGTTCCTCGACCCGTCCCTGAGCTACGACGCCAACAACGTCTACTTGACCATGGCCCGAAACGACGTGTCGATGCCGGACATCGAACTGGCGTTCCCGGACGTGGTGGTCAACACCAACCAGAAGGCCGTGGCCGGTGCGGTGGAAGCGCTGGGCGAAGGCAACGCGGTGTATGACGCCGTGGTGCGCCTGGAAGTGCCGCAGGTGGTGCCGGCGTTCGACAGCCTGAGCGGTGAAGTACATGCCGCCCATCGTGGCACCCTGCTGCAGAACCGCTTCCTGCATGACGGCATCGATCGTCACCTGGACGGCCGCGCTGTCAGCGGCGACATTGCGCCGGGCGTGCGCGTGTGGCTCGCCGGCAGCGGTGGCCAGCAGCGTACCGATGCCACCGCCAACACCACCGCGACCCGCGTGTCGCAGGACGGCCTGATGGCCGGTGCCGGCTGGCAGGTCGGCGAAGCACTGGAAGTGGGCGTCGCCGCAGGCCAACAGCGCCTGGAGACGCGCCTGCGCAGCGGCAACGGCCAGGCCGAAACCGACAGCACCGAGTACGGCGTGTATGCGGCGTACCAGTGGCAGGGCCTGCGTCTGCGTGGCGGTATGACCCGTGCGGACTACCGCACCGACAGCACCCGTACCGCGCAGGTGGGCAGCACGCTGAGCGAAACGCTGGTGGCACGTGAGGACGCGACCGGCACCACGGCGTTCGTGCGTGCAGGCTGGACCTTCGGTGGTGCGCGCCTGCAGCTGACGCCGGAAATCGAGCTGGCGCAGGTGAATCTGGACAGCGATGGCAGCCAGGAGCGTGGTGGCAACAGCGCGCTGGTGATCGGTGCGGCCGAAAGTGACTACCGCACCGGTGTGGCAGCGCTGAAGGCCGACTGGGACATCAGCGGCGGTCAGCGTGACCGTGCAGTGCTGACGGCGCGGGTGGGCTGGCAGTACGCCGACGGCGACCGCCTGCCGGTGGCCGATGCCCGCTTCGCATCCGGCACCCGCGATTTCAGCATCGCCGGCACGCCGCTGGCACGCAGCACGGCACTGGCGCAGCTGGGCGTGGCGATCAGCCCGTCGGCGAACAGCCGCGTGTCGTTGCAGGTGCAGGGCCGTCGCGGCGGCGACCAGCGTGAGCTGGGCGCGCAGCTGGACTGGTCGGTCGGGTTCTAAAGCTCGGACTGCAGTTGCGACGTGGGGGGGGGGGGGGGGG